>CAYRQC010000780.1:0-7878 GCA_964426265.1 uncultured Phycisphaerales bacterium
CAGTGGCTCGTCGCCGCGGCAGTATCGGTGGGTGGAAGCGCGCTCGCCGCTGCGCCGCAGCACCATGAAGGAGCAGACAAGAAAGCGGGAGAGGCTCCCGCGATGGGAGAGATCCGGGTCTTCGTGACCGATGCCAAGGGCAACGTGCCCGACCTCGGCACGGTGAGCGCGCTGCTGTTCGTCGATCCCGTGGGTGGGAAGCGTGACACCGTCAAGACCACAGTTCAGCAACCCAAGAAAGAGCCGGCGCACGCGGCCAAGCACGAGGAGGAAGATCACGGCGGCGCGATTCCGGAGGACGCCGAGGTCAAGGAGGCCGGCGCCTGGCACGTCGGCGTGCAGTTCGTGCCTCCTCACGACGAGCACGAGGAGCATGCCGAGGAGAAGGATCACGGCGAGGAGGAGGAGCACGGCGACGCCCACCCTGCCAACGGTGAAGGCGATCACGACGGTGCCCACGAAGAAGAGGCTCCGAGCGTCGCCTACTTCTCCGCGCCGTATGCGCTCGACGGGTACGTGTGCCAGATGAAGGACGCTCCGCCGCAGCCCATGCCCGGCAAGTGCCCGAAGTGCGGCATGAAGATGGAAGCCGCCGAGTGCGAGTTCGACGTCGCGGTCACCCTCAAGATCAACGGCGAGAACGTGACGGCGAAGGGCTTCCATCATCCGCGGATCGACGCGCCGGCCTCGTACGCCGAAGGCCTGGCGCACATCGAGAAGCTGATCGCCGAGATGAACGACCTCAGCATGAAGGGGCAGCTCGCGAAGGTGCATCCGGTCGCCGACCGCATCCGGCGCATCGCTCGCGGGCTCGGCACCGTGAAAGACACCCCGAAGGATGCCGCAGTCGCCGCGGCGTCGAAGCGTCTCATTAGTCTCTTCGGAGAGATGGACGAGGCGGCGGACTCTGGCAAGGCGGATCAGGTCAAGACCATGTTGAAGGCGTATCGGGAGCAGCTCGACAAGCTGAAGGCGGCTAGCCACGCCGGGCACTGAGCCGTCGACCAACGAGGCATCGGGACTTCTTCGCCGAGCCGGACGAACGTCGCCCACGTGCGTCCGTGCTCGGCCATCCGGCGGGTGAATGCGCGATCGGCTCCGACCTTCGCCGACGCGGAGCGAGAGGGCGAGCGTCGGGGCCCACTCGGGATTCGCGCCATCCTGACGGCGGCTGATGCGGTCTTCGATCGAGCGGCTGTTCGGTTGCACCCGAAGCCCTTGGCGATCTTCGGCGGGGCGCACATTGTTCGCCGCTCGGCCGGATCACCGGACGAGTCCGCAGTCGCGACGACTGCGGTTCGCTTGCAGGCAAGAGCACGACACCCACGGAAGGAACCATGCACCACACCATCGGACGGAGCTTCGTCGGAGCGATCGCGACCTACCTGCTGGCCACGGCGCCCGTGCCGGCGCCGACACTCGCACCCGCGCCAGTCGCCAGCAGCCGGGAGTACTGGATCGCTGCGGACGAGGTCGCGTGGGACTACGCACCGTCGTTCCCATTCAATCCGATGACCGGAGAGGACTTCAACGACGAGCTGAGGGTCTTTCTCGAGCAGGACTTCGAACCCGGTTTCATCGGCCACGTCTACACGAAGGCCCAGTTCCGCCAGTACACGGCGAACTTCGGCAACCCTGTCGCGCAACCGCAGCACATGGGAATCCTCGGTCCGGTCATTCGCGGCGTCGTCGGCGACACGATCGTCGTCCACTTCCGCAACAACACACGCAATCCCGTGGGCATCCATCCGCACGGCGTGCTCTATGCCAAGGACTCCGAGGGGTCGCCCTACACCGACAGTCCCGACGACCTCACCAACACCGCGCCCGACGACGACGCCGTGCCGCCCGGCACCGACTACACATACACTTGGTCCGTTCCGGAGCGGGCCGGTCCCGGCCCCAAAGACGGCAGCTCGATCGCTTGGCCCTACCACTCTCACACGGATGAGGCGGGCGACGTCAACTCGGGCCTCGTCGGGTTCATTGTCGTGACGAAGAAGAACAAGGCGCGAGACGACGGGACGCCCAAAGACGTGGATCGCGAGCTCTTCTCGCTCTTCACCATCTTCGACGAGAACTCGAGCACGCTGGCGGCGGCGAACGGTGCCGACGTAGCACCGCCCAGCGTAGATCCCGACGAGTTCGCCGAGAGCAACCTGATGCACGGGATCAACGGCCACATCTCCGGTAACAACCGCGGTTACGACATGAACCAGGGCGAGCGCGTGCGGTGGTACCTGATGGGAATGGGGACGGAAGTCGACATGCACACCATGCACTGGCATGGCATCACGGTGCTCCATCACGACAACCGCAAGGACGTAGTGCAGATGGCTCCAGCGACGACGGAGACGGTCGACTTCACGGCCGACAACCCCGGGACGTGGATGCTGCACTGCCACGTGAATGACCACATCACGGCTGGGATGATGACGAAGTTCACCATCCTCTGACGGCGTGGCGGCAAGCACGCATGGTGCACGCGAACGGCCGCGCCAAGATCGGCGGATTTCGGCATCGAGAATGGCTGAATCAGTCGATCGACGGCGTCGGACGCGACGTCGACGATTACGCTTCCGACCGAGTTCTCTTGCGGTCGTCCCGACGATTCAGCTCGCTTCGCGAGAGCTAGCGCCGCGAGGCGGTGGTAGTACGACAACCTCCCGCCGAGCCGCGACCGGTGCACGATCTTGCCGGCGGCGGTGACGTCCTCGGGATTCGGTTCGATGGGCACGTAGCCCGCGCCTTGATGCGGGCGTTCGGCGTTGAACTTCAGCCGCAGGCGCCCGGCCCGATCGGCCTCGGGGTGCTGGTGGTGATCTCGTCGATCGCCCTCATGGTCGGCGGCATCGGTGTGCGGATCATCATGCTGGTCTCGGTGACCGAGCGGACCCAAGGAGATCGGCGTCTCGCCGAGCATTGGCCTCATCTTCGGCCTCTACCCGGTCGACCGCGCGACACGGTTGGGACAAGATGGCCCCCTTTGGGAAGCACGTTGGGCTGTGCTCTGCTGATCCACGGCCTACACTTTGCGGCCTTCTGCTGTCGCACGCCGGAAATGACGAAAGACGAGCACGCACTCCCCGCCGCGATCGGGGCGTGACTGCCGTGAGGACTTTCCCATGACTGCGTTGGTTCGAGCCACCCTGTTTTCCTGCGCCGTTGCCTGCCTCGTGCCTCTCGCCCGAGGTCAGGGCGTTGGCGTCGAGGGCACCGCCCCGAAAGATCCCGTGAAACCGAGCACCCGGCGCATGGCGGAGCGGCTGGTCGAGCACGAGAAGTCGGTGGATGTCGACGACTGCGCGTTCATGAGTGCGGAGCGCGTCTTGAGCATCCGCGCGAAGCTGGAGCGACAGGCCGGCACACCGCGCGAGTCGGCTCAACGGCTGAAGCTCGCCTACGAGACGCTGCAGGCCGGCGATCCGGTGCAGGCGCTGGCCGAGCTCGACCTCGCCCTTGTGGCCGGGCCACGAGCGGACGCCGACTGGCAGAAGAAGCTGGCGGCGGCGTCGGGACCGCTGCGCGCGCTCTGTTGGCTGCGGATCGGTGAGCTCGAGAACTGCCTCTCGAAGCACTGCTGCCAGTCGTGCATCGCACCGATCGAGGCGGGCGGGCGCCACTCGGCACGGCGCGGCTCGGAGGAGGCCGTCAAGGTGTTGCTGCCGCTGCTCGCGGCCGATCCCGACGACTACGACCTGCGCTGGATGTTGAACCTCGCCCACATGACGCTCGGGACCTGGCCCGCGGAGGTACCGAGTCAGTACCTGATCCCGCCGGAGCGCTTCGCGTCGGACTACGACCTGCCGCGTTTCCAGGAGGTCGCCGCCGACTGCGGCCTCGGCCTGTCGACGATCTCCGGCGGCGTCAGCACCGAGGACTTCGATCGCGACGGCTTCCTCGACGTGATGGTCTGCTCGATCGGCTTCCACGATCAGATGCACTACTTCCACAGCAATGGCGACGGCACCTTCAGCGATCGCACGGTCGCGGCCGGGCTCACCGGCCTGACCGGCGGCCTCAACCTGATCCACGCCGACTACGACAACGATGGCTGGACCGACGTCTTCGTGCTGCGCGGCGCGTGGCTCGACCAGTGGGGCCTGATCCCCAACTCGCTGCTCCGCAATCGCGGCGATGGCACCTTCGAGGACGTGACCGAAGCAGCCGGTGTGCTGAGCTTCCATCCGACCCAGACCGGCCAGTTCGCCGACTTCAACGGCGATGGTTGGCTCGACCTGGTGATCGGCAACGAGACGGCGAATCGCGAAGGAACCATCCATCCGGCCGAGCTCTTCCTCAGCCACCGAGACGGCACTTTTCGCGAGGTCGCCAGCGAAGTCGGCGCCGCCGTCATCGGGTTCACCAAGTCGGTCGCAGTCGGCGACTATGACAACGACGGACGCCCCGACCTCTTCTACTCGCGGCGCGGCGAGCCGAACCTGCTGCTGCACAACGTGCCCGACGAACGGGCGGGCGGGCCCGGCTTCCGCATGGTCGACGTCTCTGCGGAAGCGGGGATCGGCGGCCCGATCATGAGCTTCCCGTCGTGGTTCTTCGACTTCGACAACGACGGCGATCTCGACCTCTTCGTCGCCACCAACAGCGGCTTCGGCTTCGGCGCGCAGGGCGCGACGGAGAGCATCGGCGAGTTCATCGCCGCCAAGCCCGGGAGTACGTTCGAGCTGCCGGTGCTCTACCGCAACCTCGGCAACGGGAAGTTCGAGGACGCGACGAAGGCGATCGGTGGCATCCGCGCGATCCTGTCGATGGGCTCGAACTACGGCGACCTCGACAACGACGGCTGGCTCGACCTCTATCTCGGCAACGGTGCGCCGAGCCTCGCCGCCCTGATCCCGAACAAGGCGTTCCGCAACGCTGGCGGCCAGCACTTCCAAGATGTGACGACCGCCGGTGGCTTGGGCCATCTGCAGAAGGGGCATGGGGTCGCCTTCGCGGACCTGGACAACGACGGCGATCAGGACCTCTTCTGCGAGCTTGGCGGCTTCTTCACCGGCGACTTCTATCCCGAGGCGCTGTTCGAGAATCCCGGGACGCCGAACCACTGGGTGACGCTGCGGCTCGCGGGCGTGAAGGCGAACCGCAGTGCGATCGGCGCGCGGATCCGCGTCGACTTGGCGACTCCCGCCGGCAAGCGGTCGCTCCATCTCGTCTGCGGGACGGGCGGCAGCTTCGGCGCGTCGTCGTTGCAGCAGGAGATCGGCCTCGGCGACGCGACCGCGATCGAGGCGATCTTCATCCGCTGGCCGGGCTCAGCCACCGAGCAGACGCTCCCCGGACCGGCGCTCGACCACTGCTATCGCATCGCGGAGGGGAGCGCCGTGTGTGAGCCGGTCGCGATGAAGAAGATCCACCTCGGCGGCGGGTGAGTTCTTCCGCCCGCTCCCGGGCGATGGAATAATCGCGCCCCCTTTTGCGCCAGGTTCGGCGCACGGCGACCACCGCATCCCGCGGTGCTCGGAGCCGGGGCGAAGTCGGGCAAGGTCAGGCGGCGAAGTCAGGCGAGGTGCGATCGTGGACATCCAGCGCGTCGGCGTCATTGGTTGTGGGCTGATGGGCTCGGGCATCGCCCAGGTGGCGGCGATGGCGGGCTGCCAGGTGATCGTTCGCGAGGTCACGCTCGAGCTCGTGGAGAAGGGGTTCGGCCGGATCCACGGCTCGCTCGGGAAGCTGGTCGAGAAGGGCAAGCTCACCGCGGAGCAGGCGGCGGCGACCAAGACGCGTCTCGCGCCGACGACGAGCCTCGCCGATCTCGCGGACTGCGACCTGATCATCGAGGTGATCGTCGAGGATCTCGGCGCCAAGAAGAAGCTCTTCGCGGAGCTCGGCGAGCTCTGCAAGAAGGAGACGATCTTCGCGTCGAACACCTCCTCCTTCCCGATCGCCGAGATGGCCGACGCGAGCGGCCGGCCCGATCGTTTCGTCGGGCTCCACTTCTTCAACCCGGTCCAGCTCATGAAGCTGGTCGAGGTGATCCAGGGCGCGAAGAGTGCGCCCGAGGTCGTGGCGGCGGCGCGGGCGTTCGGCGCCAAGGTCGGCAAGGCGCCGATCCTCGCCAAGGACACTCCGGGGTTCGTGGTGAACCGCCTGCTGGTGCCGTTGCTGCACGAGGCGGTGCTGATGGTCGAGCGGGGCGACGCCACCTACCGCGACATCGACACCGGCATGGAGCTCGGCTGCGGCCACCCGATGGGGCCGATCAAGCTGCTCGACTATGTCGGGCTCGATACGACGCTCTCGATCATGGACGGCTGGCACCAGCGCTTCCCGAATGACCCGCTCTACAAGCCCTCCGAGCTGCTCCGCAAGATGGTGAAAGAGGGCAAGCTTGGTCGCAAGTCGGGGTGCGGCTTCTACGAGTGGGACGGCGACAAGGTGAAGGCGTGACGGACGTGAGGACCTGCCGATGACACTCTCGGCGTTGATCGTGGCGGCGTTCCTCCAGGCACCCGACGAACCGACCGTCGTCCGGGTCACGCCGATGGAACGCCTTTACGCCGCCGGCCGCCCGGCGCGCGTCGGCATCGCGATCGAGAACCACCGCACGGCGTCGCTCTCGATTCCCAACGCGGTGCTCTTTGGCGCCGGCGTCCGGATCACGACACTCGCCGCCGACGGCTCTGCGATCGATCGGAGCAGCAAGTTCGCACCGGCCGCCGCTCAGCAGCCGCTGCTCCTGCCTGCGGGCGGGAGCATCTCGGTGGTGGTCGACCTGCAGCCGCTCTTTCCCGACCTCTTCGAAGCCCGCGGAATGGTGCCCGTCAAGCTCACGGTGAATCTCGAGGTGGCTGGCGTCGCCGCGGCGCCGCTCGATCTCGAGCTCCACCCCGATTGGCGCGGGTGGCACGCGGTGATCGCGACCGATCTCGGGGAGATGGAGCTCGAGCTCTTCGCCGAGCAGGCGCCGCTCACCGTCGCCAACTTCCTCGAGCTGGCGGACGCCGGCTTCTACGACGGCTTGTCGTTGCACCGGGTGGTGAAGGGCTTCATGGTCCAGGGCGGCTGCCCCAATGGCGATGGCACGGGCGATGGCCCGCGGCAACTGCCGCTCGAGGCGGGCCGTGGCGAGGGCGCGGTGAAGCATGAGCGCGGGACGATCGCGATGGCGCATCGCGCCGATCCGAACTCGGGGAGCTGCCAGTTCTTCGTTTGCCACCGCGACCAGCCGGCGCTGAACGGCAACTACGCGGCATTCGGCAAGGTCGTGCGTGGCCTGGAAGTACTCGACGCGATTGCCGACGTACCGTGCGCGCTGGTGCCAGGCGGACCCGACAGCGGCCCGAGCCGGCCGAAGCAACAGGTGACGATCCAGAGCGTGCGGCCGCTGGCGACCGCGAAGCGCGGCGGCTGAAACCGTCAGGAGAGTGGTGACGATGGCGACTTACGAGAATCTGCTGGTCGAGCCGAGCGGCGCGGTGGTCACCGTGACGGTGAATCGTGAGAAGGCGCTGAACGCGCTGAACCGGGCGACGCTCGCCGAGCTGCAGGCCGTGTTCACGGCCGCGAAAGGCGACGACGCGGTGCGCGCGGTGATCGTCACCGGTGCCGGTCCGAAAGCGTTCGTCGCGGGCGCCGACATCCGCGAGCTGAAGGACAACACGCCGCTCACCGCCAAGCAGGTCGCGCGCGCCGGCCAGGAGCTCTTCAGCCTGATCGAGCGGCTCGGCAAGCCGGTGGTCGCGGCGATCAACGGCTTCTGCCTCGGCGGTGGGCTCGAGCTGGCGAGCGCCTGCACCTTCCGGACGGCGTCGAAGAACGCGCTGCTGGGCTTGCCCGAAGTGAAGCTCGGCGTGATCCCGGGTTACGGCGGGACGCAGCGGCTGCCGCGGCTGGTCGGCATCGGCCGCGCGATGGAGC
>CAYRQC010000781.1:0-8678 GCA_964426265.1 uncultured Phycisphaerales bacterium
GACCTCTATCACGACGGCGAGTCGCTGGCGCCGCTCTCCGAGATGCTGCGCGGCGAGATCCCGTTCCGCGACTTCTACTTGCAGCACGGGCTCGTGGAGAACGCGCTGCTCGTGCGTTGGGGCGCCTGGCAGTGGGGCACCAGCCTCGAGTCGGGGCGACGCATCCGGGCGCTCGCGATGACGGGCGGTGCACTCTCGCTCTACGGCGTGGCCATCCAGGCGACTGCCTCGCCCGCGATCGCGTTCGCGAGTGTGGTCCTCGCGTTCTGGCGCGACGGACGGTTCCTGACCCGTTCGCTGCCGGCGTTCCTCGCGTTGGCGGCGCTCTTGGCATGGGCGCGCTCCGCTTCCGGCATGCGGCGTCGCGGCGCGTGGCTGCTCGCTGCCGGCGCCGGGTCGGGCGTCGCCCTGTTCTGGAGCCTCGAGACCGGTCTCTACTGTGTCACGATCGGCGCCGCGGCCATCGTGGCCGCACGGATCCAGCGTGGACCGGCGGAGTCGTGGTGGCGAGCCGCGTTGGTCCTTGCCGCAGGGGTCGCGGTCGGCGGCGCGCCGTTCGGTGTGTGGCTGGCGCGGAATGGTGCCCTTCGCGCCGCCGTGCAAAACTCGATCGAGCAGTGCACGACGCAACTGCCGGTGTGGGGCCATCCGTGCCCCTCGTTCGCCGACTGGTTCGCGCTCGCCCGCAGCGGCGACTGGGCGGGGCTCATCGCCAGCGAGGCGTCGGCGTTCTACCTGCTGATCGCGATCCATCTCCTGGCCGCGGCATGGCTCGCGCAGCGGCTCTTCGATGGCACGCTGGGACGCGGTCGCGCGGCGGCCGGCGGACTCGTCCTCACGATCGCCGGTTGTGCCTTCTTCCGGACCGCGCTCGGTCGCTTCGGCAGCCCGCACGTCGCGGTCGCGGCGGCGCCGACGTGGTTGCTCGGTGCACTGGTGGTCGAACGGCTGCTGGCGCCGGGCGGCGCGGCCTGGTGTCGGTGGGCGGTCGCCTTGCTGATCGTGGGTGGCACGATGGCGATGGTCGCCACCTCGGACATGGCGCCGCAGCTCGGCTCACGGTTGACGGCGATCGTGGCACAGCAGCGTTTCCCTGCCATTGAGAGCGAGCCGATGGCGCGCATGGGGCGGCTCTACATCGCGCCGCGCCAGCTCGCGCCGACGCGCAAGATCGTCGACTACCTCCTCGCCAACACGGCGCCGGACGAGCCGATCTTCGACGCGAGCAACCAGGGTGCGCTCTACTTCTTCGCCGATCGCCCGTGCCCGTGCCGGTTCACCGAGCTCGCCTACGCGGCCACGCCCGAGATGCAGGACGAGATGATCGCCGCCGTCGAGCGCGCGCACGTCCGCATCGCGCTCGTCTCCGACCGCGACTTCGATGGCATCTCGAACACGCGCCGCCAACCGCGGGTCGCCGACTACTTGCAGCGCACCTTCGAGCCGCTGCAGACCATCGGCAACACGTTGATCCTGCGCCGCAAGTCATGAGGTCGTGAAGACCCGCCATCGCCGTGTTGACACCACGAGGTGAGCAAGCGGCGGCGGCACCAGCGCGGAAGACCCTGCAAGATCGATCGGCCGCCCGCGTAGTGTGTCTCGACCCCGCCCGCCCCCGGTTCCGTGGGCGCCAGAAGGAGAGCTGTCACGCGACACGCGGTTCTCTGGGCCATCCTGCTGATCGCGGTCGTCGTCCGCTTGTGGGGGATCGACTTCGGCCTGCCCAACGTTCGCTGCCGGCCCGATGAGGGGGTGGCCGTCAAGATCGCGCTCCGCTTCTTCGGAGGCGACTTCCATCCCCACTTCTTCCGCTGGCCGACGCTGTACATGTACCTGCTGCACGCGATCTTCCGCATCCACTACCTGCTGCTTCATTGGTTCGGCGGCAGTCCCTCGCTCGCCGCTTACGTCGGCGCCGCGTGGGCCGATCCGGCGCCGCTGTACCTGCTCGCGCGAGTGGTGACCGCGGCGATCGGCGTCGCGACGGTGGCGGTCACGGCGCGGCTCGGGACGGCCGTGGCGGGCGGGCGCGTCGGCCGGCTCGCCGGTTTCTTCCTCGCGCTTGCCTACCTCCACGTCCGCAGCTCGCACTTCGCCGTCACCGACGTGCCAATGACCTTCTTCCTGGCGTGCTCGATGCTCTTCGTCGTGCGCGCCGCGGAGGGAAAAGGGGTGCGCGCGGCGTGCGTGGCGGGGGCCTTCGCCTGGCTCGCCGCCTCGACGAAGTACGTCGGCGTCCTCATGCTCGCGCCGATGGTCGTCGCGGCCGCGACGCGGGCTCGGCTCGAGGTCGCGGCGGATCGTTCGCCGGGGGCGACGGGACGCGCCGTCCGCTCCATGGTGGCGGCTATCGCGGCGTTCGCGGCCTGCCTTGCCGTCGCCTTCGTGCTCGGAAGTCCCTACGTCGTACTCGACTTCCCGCTGTTCCTCAAAGAGGTGCGATTGGAGGCCGTGGCGCTCGAGGGCGGCCACTTCGCCATCCAGCACTGCGGCTGGACCTACCACTTCGCCCGCTCGCTTGGCATCGGGGCCGGTTGGCCGCTACTCGCGGCGGGGCTCGCGGGGATGGCTTTGCTCGCGCGGAGCCGCACCCGGACCACGCTCGGCCTGCTCGTCTTCCAGCTCGTCTACTACGTGATCGCGGGCGACAGCTCGACGACGTTCGTCCGTTACATGCTGCCGCTGCTGCCTTTCCTCTGCGTGGCGGCCGCGTACGCAGTGGCGGGCACAGTCGAGTGGCTCTGCGACCGGATGGGCCGGCCGGCAGCCACGTGGTGGTACGGCGTCGCCGGTGTGGTCGTCATGCTCCCGTCGCTCGCGGACGCCGTCGTGTCGGATCACCTGCTCGCGCAGACCGACACGCGGGCGGCGGCGCGCGAGTGGATCGACCAGCACGTGGCCTCCGGCAGCTCGATCGGGCAGGCGATCACGAGGAAGTGGGCGACGGTCGCACTTCCTCCGCCTCCCGGAAAGCTGGAGCGGAAGCTCGCGGCCGCGCAGCGCACCGGCGATGCTTCGTCCGTGCAGCACCTCGAAGTGCAGGCCGACGAGTCGGGCGGCCGCGGCGTCCCGAAGCTCGACGAGTGGCGGTGGAACCGGGTCACGGGGTGGTTCAAAGGCCGACGCAAGGACGAGCTTCCGGACTGGATCGTGACGGCGACGTCGGCGATCCCTCACTTCACCGACGCTCCTCCCGAGGCGCTGGACCGGATCCGCGAGCACTACGAAGATGCAGCGGAGTTCATCGGCGCGGCGTCGGCCGCCGCCGGCTTCTACGACGAGCAGGATGCCTTCTTCCTGCCCTTCGCCGGCTTCGAAGGGGTTGCGCACCCCGGCCCGAACCTCACGATCTGGCGGAGAATGGGTTCGTAACAGCGGATCGAGCCAGGATCACCCCGGGCCGCGCGCATGGAAGTCACCAAGATTGCACGCGATGAGCACCGGCCTTCCGTCACGGAAGACGTGATAGCCTCGCTTTTCGACTTCACGCTTGACCCTTGCAAGTGATGTGTAGTGTTCGACGTCGGACAATGGCCGTCGGACGATCCCACCCTTGGCGACCTGAGCCGCGGATAACGACTGACGTAGCCAATCATCCTGCTCACCGGCGACCACGGCGAGGAGTTCATGGAGAAAGGACATTGGGGCCACAACGCGGGCTACACCGAGGAGCAGGTCCGGGTTCCCCTGGTGCTCTGGATCCCGGGCGATCCGCCGCGCGAGATCAACCGACTCACGAGCCACGTCGATGTGATTCCCACACTCCTCCGCCGCCTCGGCGTCAGCAACGATCCGGCCGACTACTCGCTCGGCTGCGATCTCCTCGGTGACGTGGTCCGCGATGCATGCGTGATCGCGAGCTGGTCCGACGTCTGCATCCTGGTCGGCGACCACAAATCGATACTCCCACTCATCCAGCACGACCTCTCGCGCCGGCGCGTCACCACGCTGGACGACACCCCCGACCCTGACCCTGCCGGGTGGTTCGGCCGCGAGCGCGTGCGCCAAGGCCATGGCGCATCGACCGGAGGCGCGCTACGCCACCGCCGCTGCGCTCGCGGACGATATGGACTATGGGCTCGATGTCGCGGGGTTCGCCATCGCGGTCCAACGCGTCGCACTGGCGTGGCCGCGAGCCAGCTCCGCGCTGAGTGCACTCTGGCGCGATCCGGAGGCGTGGCGCGCAATCATGCGAACGAGTGGCAGGCCGCGCTCGGTGAGCAGGCGCCGCACCGCAGCCTCCAGGTCGCCCGCCGTGATCGTGGTTGGGATAGCTCCGCCGATCGTCGAATCTCTGGCGAGCGCCTCGGCCGTGGCCGCCGCCTCGTCCGCGTCGCTGGCGCCAGTGACCGAAATCTGCAAGAGGTGCGCCGAGTGTGGTGGAAAGGCGTGCTGGAGCAGTGTGTGCGTCGCGGCCTGCGCGATCGCGACGCAGCCGACGAGTAGCGTCCGGCTGCCCATCGAGTCGGGCGCGAGCGGACCCATGCCGGTCAGGCCCGAGGCGAGCGCGAGGACGCGGTCGTCGGGATGCGGCGCCGCAAGCCCGGCGATGGTCGCGAAGCTGCGATCGAACGTGGTGCGCAGCAGCAGCTCGAGCGGCGCTGAGTCGAGGCGGGCGTCGGTCGCGATGGTCACCTGAAGCGCGGTGCGGCTGCCGGGAGGAGCCATGCGGCCACTCGCCAGCACGAGCACGCTCACGCCATAGCCGTCGACGATGCCGCGGCCGCTGGCGACGGCCATTGGCAGCGTCGGGTCGGGGATGCCAGCGCGCAGCAAGTGCAGCGCGGCACCGAATCGCGAGTCGAGCGGCGCGCCCATCGACGCAGCGCGCAGCGCGCCGAGCGTTCGCGCGACGGCCGCGATCTCCTCGGCGAGACGTGTCTCGTCCAGCTCACCTGCTGCTGCGCCGCCGCCAAGCAGCACTCCACGCGCCGTCGCCGGCGCGCCCGCGCCCGAGGCGAATCCAAGCGGCTGGTGCAGCGCGCTGCGATCGATCGTGAACGCCATGCGCGGACAGTAGCGGCGGACGCGGCCGGTACAGTGCGCCGCGAACGGGAGGGACCGCCGATGAATCCGCACGCGAGCAAGAGTCCGCAACAGCTCTCCACCACCTTCCTGCTCGCCGAGCGCGACGTCGCCTTTCTCGCGCGACCGGAGCTGCGGCCGGTCCGTCTCCAGCTCGAGCTGCTGAAGCCCGACCTCGTCATGCGCGAGCACGGGATCACCTCGACGGTCGTCGTCTTCGGGAGCGCGCGGGTGCCGTCGCTCGAGGACGCGCCAGGGCAGGTGGCCAAGGCGGAGAAGGCGGCGCAGGAGCGTCCGGATGACCCGGCGAGCCAGCGCCAGCTCAAGGCGGCGCGCGAGCTGGCGAAGTACACCCATTGGTACGAGGAGTCGCGACGGTTCGCGGCGCTGGTCTCGTCGTCCTGCCAGGTTGGTCACGAGTGCAACTACGTGATGATCACCGGTGGCGGGCCGGGGATCATGGAGGCGGCCAATCGCGGCGCGCACGACGTCGGCGCCAAGTCGATCGGGCTCAACATCGTGTTGCCTTTCGAGCAGCGGCCGAACGACTACATCCACCCGGGGCTCTGTTTCAACTTCCACTACTTCGCGATGCGCAAGATGCACTTCCTGATGCGCGCGAAGGCGCTGGTCTTCTTCCCGGGCGGCTTCGGGACGCTCGACGAGATGTTCGAGGCACTGACGTTGATCCAGACCGGCAAGATCGCGCGCATGCCGTGTGTGCTCTTCGGCCGCGAGTTCTGGGACAAGCTGATCGACCTCGACTTCCTCGCCGACCAGGGAATGATCGCCCACGACGACCTGCGGCTGATCGAGTTCGTCGAGACCGCGGAGGAGGGGTGGGCGAAGATCCAGACGTTCTATGGGAACGGGGTGACGAAGGGGTGAGCGGGACGAAGGCTGGCAGAAGCCAGCAGGAGACAACGCGTGGCAGGAACCAAGACTCTCGGGATCGGTGTGATCGGAACCGGCTGGGTGGCCGGCGCGCACATCGACAACTTCAAGAAGGTCGCGGGCACGGAGATGGTGGCGGTCTGCTCGCGCAGCGACGAGAGTGCCAGGCGCTTCATCGCCGAGAAGCAGCTCGCCCACGCGGCGGCCTACACCGATCTGGCGCGTTTCTTCAAGCACCCGGGGCTCGACGTCGTCGTGATTGCGACGCCCCATCCGAACCACCCGGCCGAGACGATCGCGGCGGCGAGGGCGGGCAAGCACATCGTGATCGAGAAGCCGGTGGCGCTCGAGCCGGCGAGCCTGCGCAAGATGGTCGCAGCGGTGAACGCCGCCGGAGTGAAGACGAGCGTCTGCTTCGAGCTGCGCTGGATCGGGCTGTTCAAGAACATCAAGGCGCTGCTCGGGCAGGGGTTGCTCGGCAACCTCTTCCACGGCGAGGTCGCGTACAACCACGGCTGCGGGCCGTGGTATCGGCAGTGGGCGTGGAACATCAAGAAGGAGATCGGCGTCTCGGCCGAGCTCACCGCCGGGTGTCACGCGATCGACGCGCTGCTCTGGTTCATGGGGAAGCGCGTGGTCGAGGTCGCGGCGATGAAGAGCTTCTCGCCGGACAATCCGCTGAAGTACGAGTACCCGCCGAACTCCACAGCGCTGTTTCGCTTCGAGGATGGCGCGACCGGCAGCGTCCACACCAGCGTCGAGTGTCGCAACCCCTACCATTTCCCGATCGTGCTGCAAGGCGACAAGGGGACGATCAACTACGACAAGCTATTCACGCTCGATTGGCCCGGCCAGACCGGCTGGACGACGATTCCCGCCGATCTCCCTGACTCCGGCAAGGTCGAACACCATCCCTATCAAGGCCAGTTCGAGTACTTCGTCGAGTGCATCCGGAACGACACGCGGCCGCACAACGACCTGAAGGCGTGCGCGCACGTCCACGAGATCTGCTTCGCGATCGAGGAGGCGGCGAAGAGCGGGCGGCAGGTCAAGGTGAAACGCACGGCGGGGACGTGACGAAGAACGCGGCGGGCGCGTTCATCCGCCCGCTGTGGGCACGACGCCCCGCGCGGGCTGTCGCCGCCGCCGGCGTCGCGCGCGGTACTCCCGGACGTCGAGCCAACCGGCATAGAAGGGCTGGATCAAGTCGATCATGACGTTGCGCCAGTCGCGGGTGCCGAGGTCGCATCGGAGGGGGTGGCGTCGGATCCGACGGAAGTTGCGCGTCAGTGACTTGAGTGTGCGATGCAACGTGACTTCTCGCCAGTTGCCGAAGTAGTTCCAGCGCCAATAGGTGCGCATGATCGACGGGACGCTGTCGCGACGCAGGTGCTCGCAGCGGGCGGCCGGTGTGTAGATCAGGATGGCGCCGGCCGCGAGGAGCTCCTTCGAGATCGCGGCGTCCTCGCCGTTGGTGCGGCAGCGCTCGTCGTAGAGGCCGGCGCTCTGGAGTGCGGCGGTTCGGAACACCGTGTTCGAGCCGAAGAGGAAGGGGGGAGCGGTCAGGCGCTGCTCGCCATGGGACTGGCGCAGGTGGGTGTCGCGCCAGTGGTCGCCCGGGGTCCGCGCGTTGCGCTCGACCAGACAGCCGCCAACGCCGGTCACCCGCTCGTCCGTGAACTCGGCCATCAATTGCGCGAGCCAGTCGGGCTGGCTCACGACATCGGCGTCGACCGAGGCGACGAAGTCGGTTTGCGTCGCACGGACGGCCGTGTTGCGCGCCGCGCCCAGACCGCGATTGCCGTCGTGGCGCAGCACGCGCATCGGGAAGGGCGCCGATCGCTGGTGCCGCTCCGCGATCGCCGCGGTGTCATCGCGTGAGCCGTCGTCGACGACTAGCAGCTCGGCGACTGGATGAGTTTGGGCGAACAGCGCCGGCAACACCTCGTCGAGGTAGGGCGCGGCGTTGTAGCAAGGCACATAGAGTGTGACTCCGCGGCTCACACACTCGCCTCGCCGGACGTGCTCAGCCCGCCTTTCCGCAGCCGTTCACACAGCGCCGTGTGGATCTGCTCGAGAGTCTCGCGCAATCCATAGCGGTACTCCCAGGTGGGATGGTGCTCGCGGAAACGACGGACATCGGAGATCCACCAGATGTGGTCGCCGACGCGCGCCTCGTCGGAGTAGGTCCAGGCCAGGCGCTTGCCGGAGATCGCCTCGCACAGCGAGATCGCCTCGAGCACCGAGCAGTTGGAGTGGCGGCTGCCACCGGCGTTGTAGACCTCGCCGCGCCGAGGAGCTTGGTAGAAGTGCCAGATCATGTTGACCAGGTCGTAGGCGTGGATGTTGTCGCGCACCTGCTTGCCGAGGTGGCCGTGGACGGTGTAGGGCCGACCCGTGACCGTGGCCTTCATCAGGTAGGCGAGAAACCCGTGCAGCTCCGCACCGGAGTGAGCCGGACCGGTCAAGCAGCCGCCGCGAAAGCAGGCGGTGGCCATGCCGAAGTAGCGTCCGTACTCCTGCACCATCACGTCGGCCGCCAGCTTGGAGGCGCCGAACAAGCTGTGCAGGCACTGATCGATCGACATCGACTCATCAATTCCGTGCTCGGCGAAGGGATGGGATGGGTCGACCTCCCAACGAGTGGCGCGCTCCACCAGTGGAAGCTGGTTGGGCCGGTCGCCGTAGACCTTGTTGGTGGAGAGGTGGACGAACGCGGCGCCGGGGCAGTGGCGGCGCGTGGCTTCGAGCAGGATCAG
>CAYRQC010000782.1:0-4090 GCA_964426265.1 uncultured Phycisphaerales bacterium
GCCGCGATCGGCCGGCGCTCGAGCGCCCGCGTGAGATCGGCGGCCAAGGCGCCGGCGTCCGGATAGCGGCGCGCCGGATCGGGATCCATCGCCGCGAGGCAGATGGTCTCGATCTCCCATGAGACGTCGGGATTGCGCGTGCGCATCGGCTCGGGTTGCGCCGCGAGGATGAGCCGCCGCGTCTGCTCGGCGCTCTCGGAAAAATAGGGCGCCCGCAGGCAGAGCAGCTCGTTGAGTGTCACACCGAGTGAGTAGACGTCGCTGCGCCGGTCGATCTGGTGAACGTCGCCACGGACCTGCTCGGGCGACATGTAGGGCAGCGAGCCGAGCTGCGATCCGGTCCGCGTGAGCGCGCCCGCGCCTTCGGTGCGCGCGAGGCCGAAGTCCATGAGCAGCGCGCGCCCGCGCCTTGTCAGCATGATGTTCGAGGGCTTCACGTCGCGGTGCAGGACACCATGGTTGTGGGCGTGTTCGAGCGCGTTCGCCACCTGGCGCGTGATCTCGACGCACGCCTCCACCCAGCTCCTCGAGAAGAGGTCGAACTCGGCGGCGGGTGCTTCGGGGGCAGCTCGAGATAAGTCGCCGCGGTCGGGCGCGAGCGCGCTCGCCAAGTCGTGTCCGGTCAGCGATCGCGGCACGCGATCGGCAACGTGGGCGAGCACCTGATCAAGCGAGCGGCCGGCCACCAGCTCCATCGCGAAGAACGGGACGCCCGCCTCCTCGCCGACCACGTGTACCGGCACGATCCCCGGATGCTGGAGCTTTGCGACCGCCTCGACCTCGCGCCGGAACCGTTCCTTCGCTCCCGGGAAGTAGAGCTGCTCGGGACGGATGAGCTTCAGCGCGACCTCGCGTTTCAGCGAGAGCTGCTCCGCGCGATAGACGACGCCCATGCCGCCGCGACCGAGTGGCTCGATCAGCCGGAAGTCGCCGAGCACTTCGGGGAACGCCTCGTGCTCCTCGCCGACCAGGCCGACACTCGCGAGCAGCTCGACCTTCTCGCGAATCGCCGCGGCGTCGGCGGGGTGGGCCAAGCAGAACGCTTCCAGCGCCGGCGGTCCGTCGGTATCGAGACGCAGGAGGCATTCGGCGACCAACTGCTCGAGGCGCTCGACGGGATCGATAGGCTCGATCGGGTCGACCGGTTGGTCCGGATCGTCGGGTCCGTCGGCGGCGCTGGCGCGCTTCACTGCCGCAAGCCTTTGGGGCCGCTCAGCGCTTCGGTGCGCTGAAGTGGATCGCGCGGTGATGGACGGCCTCGGCCGCCTCCATCAGGGTCTCGGGCAGCGTCGGGTGGGCGTGGATCGTCGCGGCGAGGTCGCCGACGGTCGCGCCCATTTCGAGGGCGAGGCCGGCCTCGGCAATCAGCTCGCTCACGTCGGGACCGACCATGTGGACGCCGAGCACGACGTCGCTCTTCTTCTCGGCCACGATCTTCACGAAGCCGTCGGTCTCGTTGCGAGTCATGGCACGGCCCGACGCGGCGAACGGGAACTTGCCGACGATCGGGTCGAGTCCCTTCTCCTTCGCTTGCGCCTCGGTGAGACCGACCGACGCGATCTCGGGGTCGGTGAAGATCACCGCGGGGACGGCGACCGGATCGTAGGCGGCCGCCTTGTCACCGGCGATCGCGGCCGCGGCAACCAGCCCTTCGTGGCTCGCCTTGTGGGCGAGCATCGGCTGGCCGGCGAGGTCGCCGATCGCGTAGACGTGCGCCGCGCTGGTGCGGCGCTGCGCATCGACGACCAGGAAGCCGCGCGCGTCGGGCTTCAAGCCGACGCTCTCCAGACCGAGGTTCTCGTGGTTCGGACGGCGGCCGACCGTCGACAGGATCTGGTCGACCTCGAGGATCTCCTGCTGGCCGTCCTTCTCGATCGTGACCGCGAGCAGCGCGCCGCGCTTCTCGTAGCCGAGCGCCTTGGTCGCGACGCGCACGTTCACGCCGCGCTTCTGCAGGTGGCGCGCCACGACTTGCGCGAGATCGGGATCGACGCCGGGAAGGATCGCGCCGGTCATCTCGACGACGATCACCTCGCTCCCGATCTTCGCGTAGAAGATCCCGAGCTCGAGCCCGATGTAGCCGCCGCCGATCACCAGCAGCCGCTTGGGGCAGCGCGTCGGTGCCAGCGCGCCGGTGCTCGACCAGACTTCTTTTTCGTCGAACTTGAAGCCGGGGATCTCGATCGGGCGCGAGCCGGTCGCGAGGATCACGTCCTGGTACTTCACCGTCGTCACCGTGGTCGTGCCGTCCTTGCCCTTCACCTCGACCTTGCCCGGACCGACGAGCTTCGCCTCCCCCACCACGGTCTCGATGGCGTTCGACTTGAAGAGCTGCGCGACGCCGCCGGTGAGCTTCTTGACGATGCCGGCCTTCCAGCCGACCAGCGCCGCGAGATCCACCTCGACGGTGCCGTGGAGCTTCAGCCCCATCACGCCGGCGTGCTCGATCTTCTCCTTGAGGCTGCCGGCGGCGATCAGCGCCTTGCTCGGGATACAGCCGACGTTGAGGCAGACGCAGCCGAGCTGGTCGCGCTCGACGACCACCACCTTCTTGCCGAGCTGCGCGGCGCGGATCGCGGCGACGTAACCGCCGGGACCGGCACCGATCACACAGACTTCTGTCGTCTTCTCGGCCATCGGGGCGCTCCTCAGTGACCACCGTTGCCGTGCGCCACCGGCGCACCGCCACGGCGTCCGTACTCGGCCACGATCGCGTCGCGCTGCTCGCGGAGCTGCGGGGTCAGCTCGGCGAAGACGTCGTTGAAGAGCGAGTCGAGCGACGGCGGCTGCATCGCCTCGCCGGCACGGATCCCGTCGGAGATCAGCGCCTCCAGCTCCTCCTCGATCGCCTCCTCCTTCGCCGTCGTCAGCAGTCCGATCGCGGTGAGGTGGTGGCGCAGCCGCTCGATCGGATCCTGCGCCGCCCACTTTTCGACCTCGCACGCCTCGCGATAACGAGTGGGGTCGTCGGAAGAGGAGTGGCCGAGCCGCCGGTAGGTGAGCGCCTCGATCAAGGTCGGGCCGCCGCCACGGCGCGCGCGCTCGACCGCCCGTTTCGTCTCGCTGTAGACCGCGAGCGCGTCGTTGCCGTCGACCCGCACGCCCGGCATGCCGTAGGCAACACACTTGATCGCGAGCGTGCGCGAGGCGGTCTGCTTGCTCACCGGCACCGAGATCGCCCACTGGTTGTTCTGGCAGAAGAAGACGACCGGTGCCTGGGTCACGCCGGCGAAGTTGAGCGCACTGTGAAAGTCGTGCTCCGACGTCGCACCGTCGCCGAGGTACGCCATGCAGACGATCGGGTCCTTGCAGAGCTTGGCGGCGAGCGCGATGCCGACCGCGTGCACGAGCTGCGTCGCGATCACGCTCGACATCGAGACGAAGTTGCCGGCGCGGAAGCTGTGGTGGCAGGGCATCTGGCGGCCCTGGCTCACCTCGCCGCCTTTGCCCATGCACTGCGCGATCAGCCGTTCGATCGGCAGGCCGCGCCAGAGGGCGACGCCTGCCTCGCGCAGCGCGGGCGCGACCCAGTCACGCGCTTCGAGCGCCGCGGCGCTGCCGACGATCGCCGCCTCCTGGCCGGTGCACTGGCCGAAGAAGCCGATCTTTCCTTGCCGTTGCAGGTTGAGCATCCGGCTGTCGAGCAGGCGGATGCGCACCATCCCGCGAAACATCTCGAGCAGCAGCTCCGGCGCGAGCGACGAGCCGCCGGGGCCGCCCACCCACTCGCCGGCCGGATTGAGAAGCTGGATCGGCTCGTCGGTGGGACGGCCGTCGAGAGCGGCGCCGCCGTCGGGGGCGGCCGCATCGTTGCGCGGACGCGTCGGGTCGTTGCCGTGCTTCCTGCCGCGCGCCACGCTGCCCTCGCTCACAACGAGCCGAGCAGGAGCCGCCGCGGGTCTTCGAGCAGCGCGAGGATCTCGTTCATGAAGCGGGCACCGTCGGCACCATCGACGACGCGGTGATCGATCGACACCGAGAGGTTCATCATCTTGCGGATGACGATCGAGCCGTTCCGTACCACGGCGCGATCGGCGATCTTGTGGACGCCGAGGATCGCGACCTCCGGGTAGTTGATGATCGGCGTCGC
>CAYRQC010000783.1:0-8739 GCA_964426265.1 uncultured Phycisphaerales bacterium
CCAGGGAGTGCTGCTGCGCGGCGTCAACGACACGGCGAGTGACCTGCTCGAGCTGTCGCGTGCGCTGCTGCGGGCGGGAGTGCGCTCCTACTACCTGCACCAGTGCGATCCGGTGCAAGGAGTGCGCCACCTGCGCGTCGGCGTCGCGCGCGGGATGGAGCTGATCCAGTCGCTGCACGGCCGCATCACTGGGCTCGGCATTCCGCGCTACACCGTCGACCTTCCGGGTGGTGGCGGGAAGGTCCAGGCCGATGGCCCGTTCCTGCGTGAACACACGGGTGACCGCTTCGTCTACGCGAGCCCGCTCGACGGTTCGCAGGTCGTGGTCGACGGCTCCGAAGGGACCTTCGCCGGAACGGGAAGCTGGCTCACGCTGAGAGCGAAGCGGCCGGTTGGCACGCCCTAGAAGGGCCGTTATGCTCCCGCCTCCGTTTCGGACTGGAGCCGGGCTGCGAGGCTCGCCGCTTCGTTCCGATCGGTTCGTGCATTGCCTGATCGTCTAATTGGTAGGACAGCGGACTCTGACTCCGTAAGTCTTGGTTCGAGTCCAAGTCGGGCAGCCACGCATTCTCTCGGCCGCCGGAGCGCTGCTCTGGCGGCCGTTTTCGCTGTCGGGGCGTACGCTGTGGGGATGGTCCGGAGCTTCTTGGGAGCCCCTTCTGGAGGCAGCGTTGCGATCGAGTGACCTCTCCCGCGGCGCGATCCGGCAACTTTCCACGACGGCGGACGGCCGGCGCATCGCGGTGCTGCGTTTCCGGCACCAGGACTATCGCGGCGATCGCTGGTGGAGCTGGCACGATCTGCCGGTCGTGGTGCCGGCTGACGTCGACACGTTGCACCCTGCCGATGAGGTCGAGGTGGTGCTCGCGAGCGTGGCGGACGCGTCCCGCTCGGCCGACGGGCCCGGCCACTACTCCTGCCGGCTCCACCCGGCGAGCGAGGCACCGAACCTGCCTCCCGACCGCTCGACCGATGGCGTCCACGGCGGCCTGATCGAGCGGACGGAGCCGCCGGCCGGAGGCGACCTCGTCCTTCATCTGGGCAGTGGGCTCACCTGTTATCCGCGGCTCACGGGGGAGGGCCCGTTTCCGCCGGCGTCGATCGAGCACGGCGAGTGGTCGGAGTTCATCTTCGTCGAGCCGCACGAGGTGCTGCACCTGAGGCGCATCGCGGCGAAGTCGGGATGACCTTGCGCGCTGGTGTTGCATCGCGCCCAGATCACGTCACATCTTGAGCAGCCTCAGCAGCGCCGCGTAGAGGTCGAAGCTCGGGTCACCGCGGAAGGTGAAGAGCGATGGCGGCTTCACGGCGGTTCGCAGTCGAGACAGTGGCGGCAGGAGATCGGCCTGCGGCTGGATCGCGAGCAGCGGCACACTTTCGTCGAAGGCGTCGGCGAACTCGTGCATGCCGCCGCGACCGATCACCGCGTCGAGGTCGGGCCGCATCAGCGCGAGTGACAGCGCTGCCAGCGAGCCGATCGCCCCATCGCCGACGACCACCACGCGCGGGGCGAGTGGCCGCACGATCTGCACGGCGCGCTCGAGATCGATCGCGGCGGCAAACGCGGGCGCGCAGTTGCGATAGATCAGCAACCGCAAATCGAGACCCTCGAGCTCGCCGATGCCGCGCGGATCGACCGCCAGGCAAGCGAAGCCACCCATCACCAACTTGTCGATGGTGAAGCGTGCGGCAGCATTGCTCTTGCCGTCGTCGGTGACGAGCACGATCGTCGCCCGCGGGGCCGCTCGCGGCAACCAGAGCAGCGCCGGGATCGTGAGGCCCGGCTCGCTCTCGAAGCAGACGAAGAGCTTGTGGTTCGCCAGCGCGCCCGCTTCGGCGCCACTCTTCGGAAATGGGAGCAGGGCGCCGTGCTCGTCGCGGGCGACGACCTCGGTCGGCGCGCCGGGTGGAAGGGCGCCGTTGTGGCGCAGGAACTCGGCGGGATCGAGCGTGCGCGGCTGCTTGGTCGCACCGGCGAGGCGGGCGACGGCGAGGTCGCGCATCGAGCGCGCGTCGGTCGGTGGCTGCGGCAGGCAGAAGAGCTCGGCGGCGTCGACCGGTTCCGTGGCATGCGCGACCAGTGTCAGCGGCGATCCGTCGCCGACCCCCTTCAGATGGCGCTCGAAGAAACCGAGAGCCGTGGCGACCATGTCGAGGCTGTAGTCGTGCTTCGACTCGAAGATCCGGACGCCGACATCGCCGGCGGCTCCGTGCAGCTCCCAGAGCCGCGCCAGCTTGTCGCCGGTCCGTCGCATCCCCGCAGGCGGGAACTCGCGGTCGTCACTCGCGCCGATGAGCAGGATCGGGGCCGGCGCGCGCACGGCGAGCGTGTCGGCGCGATCGCCGATGCGCAACGTGCCGGGGATGTGGTTGCACGCGCAACCGTTGTGCGGCTCGATCTCGAGGCTCGATGCGAAGACGACCGGGACTGCGGCGCCGATGCGCTCGTCGGCCGCGAAGGTCCAGAGCGTCGCGTGGCCGCCGCCGGAAGCGCCGGTGATGCCGACGTGCTTCATGTCGGCTTCGGGTCGCGTCTCAAGGTAGTCGAGCGCCCGCATCAGGTCCCACACGTAGACGGCGCCTGCGCAGCATGAGCCCAGCTGGCTGCGGAAGTCGTCGTGGGAGCCCGCAAACCGCCGCTCGATGAGCGCCTCGCCCTCGAAGCTGAATCCGGGCGAGTCGACGATCATCGCGAGATAGCCGTGGAGCGCCTGCTGGATCATGCGCTGCTGCACGACCGGCTCGAGCTTCTTGTGCTCCCAGTGGCCGTGCGGGTTCAGGATCACCGGCAGCTTGTCGGTCGCGCCGGCCGGCACGTAGAGGTGCGCGGTCACGAGGAAGCCGGGCTGGCTCTCGAAGACGATCTTCTCGATGCGGTAGCCGTCGCGCGGCAGCACGCCGACGACCTTCGCGTTGAGCGGTGTGCGCGGCGGCAGTGGATCGAGCCCGAGCGCCTGCATCACGAGCTGCTTTTGCGCGGGACGCTGCGCCTCGAACTCCGACGGCGTCGCGGGCAGCGGGCGCATCGCCGAGTGCTTCGCCTGCTCGTCGAGGAAGTGCTGCTGCTGGGATGCGCCGCGGTTGCCCAGGACCAGATCGTCCCACGGCGGAGCGGGCTGTACCGCGGCGGCGGCGACTCCCTGGGTGGCGGCGATCACCTCTCCGAGCGTCAGGAACGGGATCTCGTGCGCATTCAGGAAGTCGGGGATCACCGAGGTTCCGAAGCGGTTGTTCTCGGTGCCGGGATCGATCAGCACGACCGGCTTTTCGACTCCGCCGCCGCGCAGCAGCGTGAGCAGGGCACGCGCGCAGCTCGGCAGGTGGAGGTTCTGGATCAGGCGCGCCTGCACCATCCAGAGCTCTCCCTTGCCGATTCGCTGATGGGCGACCCCGCCGTTGCCGGGAACTTCCCAACCCGGAGTCGCGGCGAACCGCTGCCACAGCACGTCCGGTGCATTGACCACGTCGAGATGGAGCGCACCCGCCGGATCGAAGGCATCGGTGCGGAACTCCTCGACGCGCGGTGGGTTCGGCAGCCACGCGAGCGGGTAGCGGCCCGACTTGTAGTCCTGTTGCAGGATGAGAAGCTTCATTCCGCGTGCGACCGCGTCGAGGAGCTTGCGCTGCGTCACCGCGTCGAAGTCGCGGAAGAACTCCCAGGCGCGCGGCGCCACCACCAGCAGTCCATGCTTCGCGGGATCCAGGGTCGTCGGATCGAGGTGGGCGAGCGCCTCTTCGGTCGAGTAGACGAGAGGCGTCGCCCCGGTCTTGCTCGGCACGACGAGCCACGGCGTCTCGATCAGCGGATCGGGCAGCCGGTGCGTCTCACCTCCGTGCTGGATCTCGGCGGCGAGCAGGTGGCCCGCGCGTTCGCGCGGCAGTCGTGCGACGAAGGCGCTGCCCTCCTGCTTCATCGGGAGTCGGTGGAAGAAGGTCGAGCTCGGGAGCGGCTTCGCGAGCAGCCATGCGCGATCGACGCCACGTGCTGGCAGTGTCGCGACGATCTCGGAGCCGCTCTCCTTCCAGGTGAGGTGGGGGAGGGCGGCGGTGGGGTGGGAACTTTCCGTGGCGGCGAGGGCCCTGGCTGCCGCGAGCTCGGCGTCGCTGGCCGCACCGGGGCGGCTCCCAAGTTGCGCGATCGCGTCCTTCTCGCGGGTGACCTGCGCAAGCTGATCGCGCCAGCGGAACGTGTTGGTGTGCATCCGGAGCCGATCGGTGAAGGCTCGGTAGAAATCGGCGGCTGCGTCTTCACCGTGCCCGGCCGTGGGGTCGCGACTCGGGCCCGACAGGTCGGTCCAGGCCTTCCAGGCGCTCGTCATCTGCTCGTTTGCGAGGAGGCGCGCCCCGGCCGTGCCCGGTGCCGCGTCGGCCAGTGCCGTCCACCACGCCGACCGCAGCCGCCCCGCGAAGTAGCGACCGAGCCGCGCGAGCTGCTCCAGCGCGCAACGCAGCTCGTAGGCGCGCCCTTTCTCGGGTGCAGAGTCGATCGTCCGGTTCAGGTCGACGAGCGTGCTCTCCGCCGTCTCGGCCGCGCGCTCCAGCTCGCCCGCCACGGCGCGCGCGCCGATCCGCCCGTCGCTGCCGCCGGTCGTCCGGAGCGCGATCTCCTCGCGGATCGGCAGGAACGCGTGAGTGTCGAGCCCCTCGCCCTCGATCCACTCGTGGGTCGAGCCACCCCATTCGAGCTCGGGGGCGTCATCGCGATGGTCGGGTCCGAAGGCGTGCGACAGCAGCGCGAGCGGCACGACGTGGCTGGCGGCGCGCCAACCCTTCGCGAGCGGCTCGGCCGCGGCGCCGAAGCGCTCGCGAAGCCGTTGGTCGAAGACGGCGTCAGGCGTCTTCGGGTCGTAGCCGAGGCGGCCCCATTGCATGAGGAAGAGCTCGTCGCGCTGGTGGATCCAGTTGCACGGGACCCGCGCCGGATCGGCGACGTAGTAGCGCGGCGATGCGGGGAAGTAGGCGTTCATCGGTTCGACGGTGAAGCCGCTCGCGGTGCCGACCTTCATCGGCTCGATCGAGCGGCGCACCCATTCGGGCTCGAAGAACGGGAAGATCCGGTGCGTGCCGTTCGCGCGGACCTGCCAGACGATCTTGTAGGGCTGCTCGGGCCAGCGCTCGCCGCCCTCGACGGAGTTGCCGGGCCAGAGCTTCTTCGGCGCCGAGTTGCCGTCGGCGGCGATCGCGCAGGAGTCGCTCAAGTAGTCCTCGAACGAGTAGCTGTGCCAGTTGGCGACGCGCCCGCCGCTGAACGGATAGGGGGCGGCCCACTGCTCGCCGTCGTACTTGATCTCGACCGTGAAGTCGGACGACGCGCGCGCCAGCGGGACGACCTTGGCCTTCTGGGTGACCCAGCTCCGCGTGTAGAGGGGGATGTCGCGGCCGCTCTTGGTGACCGCCTCGCCGTAGCAGCGGAAGAAGTCGCCGCCGTGGCCGCTCTCGCCGATCCGGAAGCCGATGGCGTCCAGCGCGGGTGCCTGGCGGATCATGCGCTCGACGACATCGCGGGTGTAGGAGTAGGTCGTCGGCTCGTCGTCGGGGTAAGGGACATCGCGGCGGTGGGGTGTGCGCAGGCGTGCTTCGTACGCCATGAGGCTCACGCGGATGCCGCGGGCGTGGGCATGCTCGATCACCCAGTTCAGCCGATCGAGGTTCTTCGCCTTGATCTCGGGTGCGACGCCGACCTCGGGGAAGGGCTCGCTCTGGATGAAGTAGGCGTAGAGATTCGGCGCGTTGGTGACCGAGATGTCCCAGGCACCATGGAGGTCGAGCCAGTTGAGCCGGCTCTCCGCCATCTGGTCGAGCAGCGTCGTCCAGTAGTCCTCGTTCTGGAACCACCACCGTTCGGGATCGACGAGGGCGGCCGGGTCGTTGTCGGTGTCGTTCTTTTCGTAGCTCCACGGGAGGGTGAGGAAGACGTTGAGGCCGCGGTCGCGCAGGAACGGCGCGGATTGAACGCGTGCGGTGGCGAGGGAGTGTGCGCCGTCGCGGCGGACCCGCTCGGCCAGCTCGAGCATGGCGTACATCGCGCCGACCTCGTCGCCGGCGGTGATCGCGGCGCCACCCGCGCTCGGCGTGATCGCGAACGCCTCGCTGCCGAGCGTCGGATCGAGCGACCAGTGGACCGACTCGTTCCCGACGCCGGCGGTGGTCAGCCGTGAGCGACCGAAGGTGGCCGGACCGTCGGCGGCCCGGGCGCGCGGCACCGGACCGCCCGTTGGCGCGTCCGCCACTGCACCGTGCACGCAGACGGCGACGAACAGCTGGAGCAGGGCCGGGTTCGACATGGCGAGTCCTCCGAGCTTGAGCGTAGCAGTCATCCCGATGGCGGCGGTACGCTCTGCGCCGCGCGTCGAGACGGCGTGTCAGGTGTGCCGCGTCGCGTGCATCACGAGCGGTGCGACTCGGAGCGTGAACCGGAATCAGACTCTCAGGCCATGGGGAGATCCGACATGGGCTGGACCGAGGATGGGATCACGCGGCGCAACTTTCTCTCGACCGCGGGGAGCGCGGCGCTGGTCACGGCACTGACGGCGCGTGTCCCCGCGCAAGCGACCGCCGAGGCGCATACTCCGGCGAAGCGCGGTCGCCGCCGGTACGCGATCGTCGGAACCGGCATCCGCGGCAGCACCATGTGGGGGGCGAGCGTGCTCGCGCTCCATGCGGATGCCGTCGAGCTGGTCGGCCTCTGCGACATCAACCGCAAGCGGGTGGAGGTCGTGCGCGGACGCCTCGGCTCGAGCTGCAAGACCTACACCGACTTCGACCAGATGTGCGACGAGGTCCGGCCCGAGCTGCTCACGGTCACCACCGTCGATGCGACACACTCCGGCTACATCGTCCGTGCCCTCGAACGCGGGATCGACGTCATCACCGAGAAGCCGATGGTGACCGACGAGTTGCAGTGCCGCGCGGTGCTCGACGCCGAGCGCAAGAGCGGGCGCAAGCTGATCGTCGGCTTCAACTACCGGTTCGCCGCCAAGCATCGGAAGATCAAGGAGATCCTGCTCTCAGGGGCGATCGGCAAAGTGACGTCGGTCGATTTCAACTGGTACCTCGACGTCCATCACGGCGCCGACTACTTCCGGCGCTGGCATCGTCTGCGGTCGCGCAGCGGCTCCCTGCTCGTCCACAAGGCGACCCACCACTTCGACCTGGTGAACTGGTGGCTCGACGCCGCGCCGACCGAGGTCGCCGCCTTCGGCAGCCTCTCGTGCTACGGCAAGAGCGGACCGTTCCGCCACACGAACTGCCGCGGCTGCCCGCACGCCGCCAAGTGTCCGTTCTTCTGGGACATCACCAAGGACGCGAACGCTACCGAGCTCTACGTCGGCTGCGAGTCGGAGGATGGCTACCTGCGCGACGGTTGTGTCTTCCGCGAGGACACCGACATCTTCGACACGATGAACGTCGTCGCTCGCTACTCGAACGGCGTGACGATGAGCTACTCGCTGAACGCCTGCATGCCCTTCGAGGGCTACCGGATCGCCTTCAACGGCGAGCACGGCCGCCTTGAGATCCGCGACCACGAAGGCCAGCCCTGGAAGCCCGACGCTGAAACCGAGATTTGGCTGACGCGCAGCTTCGGAGAGCGCGAGGTGATTCCCGTCGAGAACGTTGTCGGCGGTCATGGCGGTGGCGATGACCTGCTGCGAGCCCAGGTATTCGGCACCGTCGATCTGCCGAGCTGGCTGCGTCTCCCAAGCTCGCGTGACGGCGCATTCTCGTGCCTCACCGGGATCGCCGCGCGCAAGAGCATCGATGAGCGCCGCTTCATCCGGATCGAGGAGCTGGTCCCCGGTCTGGGGTGACCGCGATGAGTGGGTGTGCCCCACACTGGACGGGAGACAAGCCGGCCGAAAAGAGTTCGGCGCCGCGCGGACGCGCGGCGCCGAACCTGGGTCATCACGCTTGGTTCACGGCTGATGCCGGCACGGTCTCATGCCAGCACGATCGAGGGCACGTCACTCAATCTGCAACAGCGTCGAGTTCATCACCGACTTGACCTTGCTGAGGTCGGTCGCATCGACGATCACCCCAGAAAAGGTGACCAGGTTGTTGTGGAACAAGCGACCCTTGGGGACATTGAGTGTCGCCGTCGCTTCGCCATTGGTGTCGAGGTAGCCACTGAAGTTCACGAAGACACCGATGTTCGGCAGCAGGATCGACAGATCGGTCAGCGCGTCGTAGTTCAGCGGCATGAACCGATACTCACCCGGGAAAAACAGGTTCAGGTCGTAGCCCGGGATACGGTCGGAGAGCGACGGGACGATGAAGTAGTAGTCGTTGGGGGAGTCTACGCGGCAGACGCTGATATTGACGGCGTCACCAATTCTCGCGGTGGTCACACTGAGGCTGATGGCGCGCGCCGCTCGCACGGCCTGATTGAGGTCGGCGATCCCCCATTCGTAGGTCGCGTCACGCCCGGCCAGCCCCAGATCTTTCGCCGTGTGCTCGATCAGCAATTCAGTGTCGATGCGGTCGAGCTGCGGATTGATCGAGCGGATCATGGCGGCGATCCCGGCGACGTGCGGAGACGACTGCGAAGTGCCGGTTCGGATCGTTGTTCCGCTGACTTTGTTGAGGCTCGTGATCCCGTCGCCCGGTGCGCACAGGTCGCACCAGCTGCCATAGTTCGACCAACGGGCACGCTTCTCCGAGTAGTCGCTCGCCATCACGGCGATGCAGGGCTCGATCGCTGCGGGGTAGAAGAGGGCGTCGGTGGCGAGGTTTCCGGCGGCG
>CAYRQC010000784.1:0-7043 GCA_964426265.1 uncultured Phycisphaerales bacterium
CACGATGCACTGCTCGCTCGACAACGCCTCCGACCGGATCCGGGTCAGCGTCGACTCGCGCTGGCAGCTCGCGTCCGAGCCGGCCGACGACCGCTGGGTCGGCCCGAATCCGGTCGGCCATGTCCAACGTGGTTGAGAACCCGCCGCACCTGCTGCACGTCTTCGCGACCTTCGTTCCCGCGGGACCGCAACTGCGCACGACGGCACTGCTGCGCGAGTTCGGCGGCGCGTTTCGCCACACGGTGGTCGCGATGGA
Organism: uncultured Phycisphaerales bacterium; assembly: GCA_964426265.1. GTDB lineage: Bacteria > Planctomycetota > B15-G4 > B15-G4 > SIAN01 > SIAN01. Next base: position 257 of record CAYRQC010000784.1, read on the forward strand.
TGGCCGCACGGGTGCGGCCGCGACCGTCGATCGCACCGTCGCCCTGCGTTGTGTCGAGCCGCCCCCGAAAGCCGGCTCACTCGCGACGGCCTGGCGCATGCGGCGCCTGCTCGCGCGCGAGCGGCCCGATCTGCTGCTCACGTATGGATTCGGCTCGCTCGACGCGATCGTCGCGGCGCGCACGCTCGGCATGCGGCGCGTCATCCACCATGAAGACGGCTTCGGGCCCGACGAGGCGCAGGCACTGAAGCGCCGGCGGATCGCGTATCGCCGCCTCGTCCTGCCGTGGTGCCACCGCGTCGTCGTGATCTCCGAGAACCTCCGCACGATCGCGGCGCAGCGCTGGCGGCTCGCTCCCGAGTGTGTGGCATTCATCCCGAACGGGATCCATGTCGAACGCTTCGAGCCGGCCGATCGAAATCTCGCGCTGCGAAAGGAGCTCCGCCTCGCCGACGACGCGTTCATCGTCGGCGCCGTCGGCCACCTGCGCCCCGAGAAGAACCTGCCGCGGCTCCTGCGCGCCGCGGCGGCGGACGCGGCCGCGGGGACCAATGTGGTCGTTCTCCTCGTCGGCGACGGTCCAGAGCGCGCAACACTCGTCGCGGAAGCGGAGCGGCTCGGCCTGCGCGAGCGCGTCCATTTCGCCGGCCATCACGCCGACCCGCGCCCGCTCTACCGGATGATGGACGCGTTCGCGCTCTCGTCCGACACCGAGCAGATGCCGATGGCGCTGCTCGAGGCGATGGCGAGCTCTCTCCCGATCGTCGCGACCGACGTCGGCGACGTGCGCCGCATGGTCCCCGACGACCAGCAACCCTTCGTCGTCGACGCACGCGCGGCCGACGTCGACGCCAGGCTCGCCGTTGCATTGCAGTCGTTGTCGAGCGACCTACCACGCAGTCACCAACTCGGCGATGCAAACCGCTGTTTCGTCCGCGAGCGCTTTCCCTTCGACCGGATGGTGGCTGCGTACTGCGCGCTCATCTCCGAGGCGATCGGAAACGGTTTCCGAATGGAGGCGACGCCGCCCGCACGAAGCAGCGCGCGCGCTAACTGACGCAGCGGCTGGTCTGCTGGAGCTGCGCCGGAGTCGCGATGAAGAGCGCCACGCTGCATGGCGTCGAGCTGAAGGGAGCGAGCGCGCCGGGGGTCGCCGAGCTGCTGACTCCCGATGCGCTGGCGTTCCTGGCGCAGCTCGAACGGGAGCTGCGCGATCGGCGCGCGGCGCTGCTGCGGCGACGGCTCGAACGGCAGGCGACGTTCGACGCGGGGCTCGAGCCGTCGTTCCTCGCGAGCACGAAGAGGCTGCGCAGCGATCGCTGGCAGGTCGCCACCGCGCCCGCGGAGCTGCGCGCGAGCCGCGTGGCCATCGTCGCGTCCGCGACACGCGCCGACCTGGCCGCTGCGCTCGCAAGCGGCGCTGATTTCGTGATCGCCGACTTCGAGGATGCCACCGCGCCGACCTGGCCGGCGCCACTCGCGGGACTCCTCGCACTGCACGAGATCGAACAACGCGCGGCCGATCGCCCCACCGCACCGCTCCTGCTGGTCCGCCCGCGCGCGTGGCAGCAGCTCGAGCCGGGGCTCGTCATTGACGGGCGGCCGATGACGGCCGCGCTCTTCGATTTCGGGCTCGACGTCTTCCACCACGCACGGCTGCGCCTCGCCCGCGGTGGCACGCCTTGCTACGCGCTCGCGAAGCTCGAGAGCCACCTCGAAGCGCGTCTCTGGAGCGACGCTTTCGGGCTCGCCGAGAAGGCGCTCGAGCTGCCGCGCGCCACGCTGCGCGCGGTGGTCGCGATCGAGACGCTGCCGGCGCTCTTCGAGATGGAGGAGCTGCTCTGGGAGCTGCAGCACCACGCGGTTGGTCTCAGCCTCGAACGCTGCAACCTCGCGGCGAGCACCCTCACCAAGCTGCGTCGTGATCCCGGCGCGGTGACTCCCGACTTCGCCGCGCTGCTCGGTGATCAGCTCTGCGCGCACGCCGCGAGCGCGCAACTGATCGACACCTGCCGGCGGCGCGGAGCCCTCCCAGTCGCCGGCGCGACGCTGCCCGCACCGTGCCTCGACGGCGCGACCGTCAGCGACGCGGCGCTCGAACGGCTGCGCAACGATCTCGAGCAACAGGCGCGCGTCGGCTTCGTCGGGACGACGGTCGCCGCCCCTGCGCTCGTGGAGATCGCGCAACGCCTCTTCGCGCGATCGATCGCGTCGGTGGCGCCGACATCACCACCGGGCGAAGACGATCTGCTCGCCCCCGCTTCGGGCGACCGCACCCAGGCCGGCCTCGAGGCGAACGTGAGCAGCGCGCTGCGCTTCCTCGCCGCACGGCACGGCGGCGCTGGGATGTCGCACATCCACGGCGTGCTCGAAAACCAGGCGACCTTCGAGCTGCGGCGCGCTCAGCTCGCGCACTGGATTGCGCACCACGCACCGTTCGCCGACGGTCGGCCCGTCACACGCGAACTGGTCCGCAACCTGATCGCAGCCGAGGTCACAGCACTCCGCGCCGAGCTCGACGGAATGGTCGGCTCCGAACTCGGCTCCAAACTTGGCAAGAGACGCGGCAGCAGACTCGGCAGCGAGAGCGCCGACGCGCGCGCCACCATCGATGGCGCTGCCGCGGCTCTGCTCGCTGCTCTCGAACGTGACTCGACATCGATCTGAGAGCATGCACCACCCCGCTACGGCACGACACCTTCATTGCACGCCACGATCAATGCCACTCCCCACAGGGTGCCACTCACGGCCGGAGAGAGCCGCTGGCCGGCTCGAAGGTGGCGACCGATGCAGCGATCGCGCTCGGCCGCCACGGCTGCGCCGCCGACGCGCGCATCGATGCCGCGAACAAGCCGTGCCGCTCTCGCTCCCCACGCGTAGGCAATCGCACGCGTGTGAGCGTCGCGACTCCCGCACCGATCGAACGTCGCTGGCTGCCCTTCATGGTCGCTCCATCCGCGGTCAGTGGCTCCCCGCCGCGCGCCGCGCAAGACTCGGACGATTGGCATGATGCCGATCGCGCCCCACTGGAATCGGTTCGGGAGTCGTCGATGGTGACCGCGCTCGCGCTCGCGTGCTCTCTGGCGTTTGCGCAGGAGAGCCCGCTGATCGGCAAGCCGTGCCCCAAGCTCGAGCTGTCGCGCCCGGTCCAAGGGATGGCGTGGTCGCAAGAGGAGCTGCGCGGACGGATCGGGGTCATCGAGCTCTTCCAGCTCGGCTGCCTGACCTGCTGGAGCAACTCGCTACCGGCGGCGCAGAAGCTGATGGAGAGCTACGCGAAGGACAGCCGAGTGGTGGTCGTCGGGGTCGCGACGGCCTTCGAGAAGGACCAGCATCCGGAGATGGCCGACCTCGAAAAGATCCGCGCGGAGCTCGCGACCAACCACTTGAGCTTCCCGGTGATGCGCGACCGCGAGGAGAAGTCGGTGCAGCTCGTCGGCCTCGCCGGCAAGTACGGGACACCGATGACCCTCGTCCTCGACACCACCGGTGTCGTGCGCTGGCACGGCTTCAACGCGACGCCGGAGACCGCGACGGCCGTGGCCAAGATGGTCGACGAGCTGATCCAGACCTTCTGGGTCGACCGGATCGATCCACTCCCGCCCGAGCTCGAGTACTACAGCAAGGGTGACCTGCCACGGGCAGCGGCAACGGCACGCGGAATCCTCGCCGACACCAGCGCCGACCCCAAGCTCCGCGCGGTCGCGGAGCAGGTCGATCGCAATCTCGAGGCCGGTGCCAAGCGGATACTCGACGATGGCCTCGAGCTGCGGCGCACCGGCTTTCCCGCGCGGGCGCAGGCCAAGCTCGAGAACGCGGTGAAGGTCTTCGCGGTGACCTCGGCGGCGATCGAGGCGGCCAAGGCGCTGCAGGTGTGGCGGGACGACGCCACGTTCAAGGGCGAGATCGCGGCGGAGAAGCAGCTCGAGATCGCGCTCGCCCCGCTCAGCAAACCCAAGCACGAGGTCGCCAAGGTCGTCGCGCAGCTCGAGAAGCTCCGGGCGCTCCACGCGGACAAGCCGATCGCCGGCCGAATCCAGCGTGCGATCGACTCGCTCGGCGATGCCGCGCCGAAGTAGCGGCTTCAACTCCGCGACGATCGCGCGCAGAATCGGCCGCCCATGACGGCAGGCGTGGAACGGCTGGAGCGGATCGTCGGGCGCGACCACGTCCTCACCGGCGCGGCCGACCTTCTCACCTACGAATCGGACGGGCTCACCCACTTTCGGCAGCGGCCGCGCGCCGTCGTCCTGCCGGCCACCACCGAGGAGGTGGCGGCGATCGTGCAGTGGTGCGTCGCGACCGGGACGCCGTTCGTGCCGCGCGGCGCGGGGACGGGACTCTCGGGGGGCGCGCTGCCGTGCGCCACCGGAGTGGTGATCGAGCTGGCGCGCATGCGGCGGATCCTCGAGGTGAATGCGCGCGATCGCTACGCCCGCGTCCAGTGCGGCGTCGTGAATGCGGAGCTGTCGGTGGCGGTGCGGCCGCTCGGCCTCCACTACGCGCCCGACCCGTCGAGCCAGACCGCCTGCACGCTCGGTGGCAACGTCGCCGAGAACTCGGGTGGCCCGCACACGATGAAGTACGGCACCACGACCGACCACATCCTGGGCCTGCGCGTCGTGCGAACGGATGGCGAGATCGTGGAGCTCGGGAGCGCGGCTGCGGGCCTCGGCGGCGCCGCGTTGGAGCTGCCCGGGCTCGACCTGGTCGGCACCTTCGTCGGATCGGAAGGGACCTTCGGGATCGCGACCGAGCTGATCGTCCGCCTCACCCCGAACGCCGCCGCGATCCGGACCTTCCTCTGCGCCTTCGACGACATCGAGCAGGCGTGCCGGATGGTGATGCGCATCGTCGCCGACGGGATCCTGCCGGCGGCGCTCGAGATGCTCGACAAGACGACGATCGCGGTGGTGGAGGCGTCGGTGCTCGCTGCGGGCTACCCGACCAACGCCGATGCCGTGCTGCTCGTCGAGCTCGACGGTTTGCAGCAGCAGGTCGATGACGACGCGCGACGCGTGCGGACGATCGCCACCGAGATGGGCGCGTTCGAGACGCGCGAGGCGACCACGCCGGAAGAGCGCATGAAGCTATGGAAAGGGCGAAAGGGGGCCTTCGGTGCACTCGGACGGCTCTCCCCCGATCTCTATGTGCAGGACGCGGTCGTGCCGCGCTCGCGGCTGCCGGAGATCCTGCGGCGCGTGCGCGCGATCGCGAGCGAGGAGCGCGTCCGCCTCTCGAACGTCTTCCACGCCGGTGACGGCAACCTGCATCCGAACATCAGCTACGACAGCCGCGACCACGACGAGGTCGCGCGCGTCGTGCGCGCCGGCGAGCGGATTCTCGCGGCCTGTCTCGAAGTGGGCGGCTCGCTCTCCGGTGAGCACGGCATCGGCATCGAGAAGCGCGACTCGATGGCGCTGCAGTTCAGCGGCGACGACCTCGAAGTCTTCTCCAAGGTGCGTCACGCCTGGAATCCGCTCGGGCTCTGCAACCCCGACAAGGTGCTGCCGGGCGCGAAGGTCTGCGTCGAGTTCCGGCACGGCGTCGCGATCGAGGGAGTGAGCGAGTGAGCGCGGTGGCGAGAGGAAGCGCGGCGAACAGCAGCGCGACGGCGAGCAGCAGCGCAATGGCTGGATCGGACCTCGCGGCGCGACTCGCGGCGCGCGGGATCGTGACCAGTGGAAGCCACTTCAACGCCGCGCAGCGGGAGGATCTCGGCAACAACGCGCCGCCGCTCATGGCAGCGCCGGCGGATGTCGCGACGCTGCGCGAGATCGTCATCGAGGCGGGAGTCGCGGAGGCGGCGATCGTGCCGCTCGGCGGTGGAACGGCGCTCGGTGCGGGTGAGCCGTTGGCGCGCGGCGACCTGGCGCTCTCGCTGCTCGGGCTCGGCAAGGTGATCGACCACGCCGTCTCCGACTTCGTGGTGAGCGTCGAGGCGGGCGGCCGCCTCACCGAGCTGCAACGCGCCCTCGCCCCCCATCGCCAGTGGCTCGCGATCGAGCCGCCCGACGCCGACCGCGCGACGATCGGCGGGATGATCGCGGCGGCGGCAACCAGCCTCGTCGCGAGCGGCCACGGGACGCTGCGCAACCACCTGCTCGGTCTCACCGTGCTGCACGCCGACGGGCGCTTCGCCAAGGCGGGCGGCCGCGTCGTCAAGAACGTCGCCGGCTACGACCTGATGAAGATGCACCACGGCGCGCTCGGAACGCTCGGCATCGTCGTCGCGGCGACCTTGCGGTTGCGACCCCTTCCGGCCGCCGATCTCGTGACATGGGCGAGCAGCGATGATCCGGCGGCGATCGTCGCGCTCGCCGATGCGCTGGTGCAGCCGGGCTTCTTGCCGGCCGGCGCCCACTTCGTCGGAAACTTGCGCGCCGGCGCGCTCGATGGCGAGCTGGTCGCACGCTTCCAAGGCGCGCGCGCGGCGGTGCTGGAGCAGGTCGTACGCCTCGAGCCGAGCGTGGTCGGTCGCGTCGGGAACTGGCGGCGCGAACCGCTCGAACCGGGTGAGCGTTTCCCGCGGCCGCGCCCGTTGCTCGCGATCGAGGAGGGCTGCTCGCGTGGCGACGAGGCGATGCGGGTCCACCTCTCGCTCCACTTCCAACCGAGCCGGCTGCGCGAGCTGCTCGACGCGCTTCTGCGTTTCGGCGCGGGCCGCGTGGTGGTCGAGCTGGTGCGCGGAACCGGCTGGCTCGCGATCGCGACGGACGGCAGCGACACGCCGCTGGTGAGCTCGCTCGCGCACGGGCTGATCGCGCTGCGCGAGGAGCTGCGGGCG
>CAYRQC010000785.1:0-6248 GCA_964426265.1 uncultured Phycisphaerales bacterium
TCGCCTTGCCGAGGAAGTCGTTGCTCCCTTCCATGTTCCAGGTCACCTTGGTTCCACTGCCCTCGGCCGCCAGATGGAAAGTGATTCGCGACTTGCCGGCGAACGGCTTGATGAAGACCTGCTCGAGCTCAATCTGCTGATCGGCCTTGCTTTCGACGATCGTCATGCTGCCTTCGCCGATCGCGTCATTCCCGGCCCACGTCACCATGGCTCCCTTCCCCGCGGACGGGGTTGAGATCGTTCGCTGCGCCGTCGGGTCGAGCTTGGCCCACGGTGACCAGGCGTCCCAAGCGGCGAGATCATTCACCTGGGCGAACACCGCGGACGATGGGGCGGCCATGGTTGCCGAGCGCTGCACGGAGAAGGTGCTGGGTTGTAGTGTGACGACCACACACAGACCGATGATCACGACTGCAATGGCGATCAGGACCTTCTTGAGCATGGTGGAGTTCCTGGAAGGATGCGCCGGACGCGGGCCATCGTCGGGGCGGGGACTGTAGTAACGAGACCGGCCGGGGGGGTGCAAGGACGAGGCCGCCACGGGCCGCCCTGGTTTCAGCTGCGTGCGCGACCGCGAGCGCGGTCGCGTCGAACCCGCCGGTTACTCTCCCGGGGTCCGTGTGGGACATGATGCGAGGGGACAACGATGGATCGTCTGCTGTTGGTCTGTCTGGGAGGTGCGCTCGGCTCGGGGGCGCGCTATCTGGTCGGGACGGCGATCCAGGGCCGGACCAACGCGACGGCCACGTTCGGGACGCTTCCGAACGGCACGCTCGCGGTGAACTTGGTCGGTTCATTGCTGATCGGTTTGCTGCTCGCTGCCGGACTCGAAGGCGTGAAGGCCAACTCGTGGCGTCTGCTGCTGGTGACCGGGCTGCTCGGCGGCTTCACCACCTACTCAGCGTTCAACCAGGAGACGCTCGAGCTCCTGCGCAGCGGTCGAACGACGGCCGCCCTCACCTACGTCGCGACCACACTGGTTGGCGGTCTGGTCGCAGGCCTCGTCGGAGCCGCCCTCGGACGGGCGATCGTCTCGTATTGCTGACGCTCTTCCAATCGCCGCCGCGCTCTCACAGCCGCTCCTGGATCGCTCGCCACATGAGCTTGCGGAAATGGAAGTTCTGCTCCGGTGTGCCGAGCCCGTGGCGCGAGCGCGGGTAGATCATCACCTCGAAGTTGTCCTTGCCGGCCTTCTCCAGAGCGCCAGCCAGTTGCACCGTGTTTCCGAAATGGACGTTGTCGTCCATGGTGCCGTGCGCCAGCACGAGGTAGCCCGCAAGGTCTTTCGCTGCTTCGACACACGACGTCTTCGTGTAGCCGTCGGGGTTGCTCTGCGGCGTCCGCATGTAGCGTTCGGTGTAGATCGTGTCGTAGAGGCGCCAGTCGTAGACGCCGGCACCCGCGACGCCGAGCTTGAACGCGGTGCTATGCGTGAGCGCGTACGCCGACATGAAGCCGCCGTAGCTCCAGCCGGTGATCCCGACGCGGGTGGTATCGACCCACGGATAGCTCTTGCCGAGCCAGGCGAGCGCATCTTCGAGATCAGCCAGCTCCTGCACGCCGAGCTGCTGCCAGCACTTCGAGATGTGGGCGAGACCCTTTTGGCTCGACGTCCGGTTGTTGACCTGGAAGACGGCATACCCCTGCTGCGAGAGGAACTGCGTCCACGGATCACCATTCCAGCGATCAGCGACCGACGGCGCGTCGGGACCCGAGTAGGTCGGCAGCCAGACCGGAGCCTTGTGCGCCGGATCGAGGGTCGCCGGGGCGACCAGCGTCGCATCCATCAGGAAGCCGTCGCGCGTCGGGATCTGCAGCAGCGTCGGCGCGGTGTAGTGGTACTCGGTGAGCGTCTTCACCTCGGTCTTGCCGAGCACTTCGAGCTGATGGCCATCGCTCCCGTCGCAGAGACGGATCTCGGTGGGGAACGCGACACTCGAGACGCGATCGATGAACAATGATCGATCGCCGTTCCACTCGACGCCATGGCTGCCGCCGCCCTGAGTGAGACGGATGAGCCCGCTGCCATCCAAGGCGACTCGGTAGACGTTGGCCCCGATCGCCGAGTCCTTGCTGGCGGTGAACCAGAGGAGCTGCTTCTTTTCGTCGATCCCCGCGACACTGCGGACCTCCCACTCCCCGCTGGTGAGCTGCGCGAGCTGCTTGCCGGCCGCGTCGAAGCGATAGAGGTGCTTGTAGCCGGTGCGCTCCGATTGCCAGAGGAAGGAGCCGTCGGCGAGCCACTGTGGCTCCTCGAGCACGTTCACCCACGAGCTCGAGCTCTCACGGAAGAGCGTCGTCACCTTGCCGCTGTCGGGATCGGCGTAGTTCAAGTCGAGCCACGTCTGCTCGCGATTCTGCACCTGGAAGACCAGCTTCTTGCCGTCGGGCGTCCAGCCGACGCGCACGACGATCGGCTCGTCCTTGGCGTACTTGGCGAGGTCGACCCAGATCACCTTGCCGTCGCGGGCGCGCGCGAGCCCGAGCTGCACCGTCGGGTTGGGATCGCCGGCGTTCGGGTAGCGCGTGTCCTCGAGCTCGGCGCGGAATGGCGTGTGATCGACGATCGGATGGTGGGGCACCCCGCTCTCGTCGAGCGCGAGGAAGGCGAGCTGCCGGCTCGACGGGCTCCACCAGGTCGCCTGGAAGTTGCCGCGGCCGTAGACCTCCTCCGGATAGACCCAGTCGAGCTTGCCGTTCAGTCGCTCGGGACCGCCGTCCTTGGTGACCTGCCGTTCGCGGCCGCCATCGGTCTCGACCAGGAAAAGATCGTTCGCGCGCACGAACGAGACGACGCGACCGTCGGCCGACAGCCGGACGTTCTCCTCGATCTCGGGTGTGAAGGTGAGCCGCTTCGCGTGGTCGCGGCCGTCGCGCACGAAGTAGAGATCGCCGTCGCTCTCGAGCAGCAACGCGCTGCCATCCGCGGAGGTGCCGCGCCGGTTGCCAGCGAGTCTCTTCGCCGCGGCTTCATCGAAGCCAGGGAGCCTGGTGAGCGCCGCGATCAGGTCGGCCTCTTTCTGCGCGCTGGCTGCCGCAGCGGCCGCATCGGGGGGCGGCGGCTCACTCTCGGCCTTCGATTTGGGATCGACCCAGATCGGCTTGCCCTCTTTCTGCAGCTCGAGGTGGACGCCATCGCGCGCGAACGTGATCGCTGGCGGCGTGCCGCCGAACGAGACGCGCGCCGGACCGATCGTCTGCTCGAGCGTGAGCTGCTTCAGGCCATCGACTTGGGTGTCACTCAGCGACGCTACCAGCGCTGCGCACGGCCAGCCGATCACGAGCAAGCGAGCCGACCCCGTCATGAGCGTTTCCTCGAGCGTGGAGCGGGTGGATCGAGGCAAGCGCGGCACGGTACCAAAGCGACCCTTCGCAGCTAGGCTGCCGCGGATGCCGCCGATCCGTTCACCGCTCGAACCGCCGCACGACGAGCTGCGCGCTTGGTTCCACGCCGCGGTCGATCTGGCGCTCGATCATGTGGCGACGCTCGGAGACCAGCCAGCGCACGGCCCCGCGCCGACCGCCGCCGAGCTCACGGAATTGAGCGAGCCGATCCCCGAGGAGGGTCGCGACCCGCGGCCGCTGCTCGAACGCGTCGTGCGCGACTGGGTGCCGAAGTCGTTCACGACGGCGGGGCCGGGCTACCTCGCTTTCGTGCCGGGAGGCGGGCTGCCGACGGCAGCGCTCGCCGACCTCGTGTCGGGGCTGACCAATCGTTTCATCGGTGTCGCGGCAGCGGCGCCGCTGCTGGTGCGGCTCGAGGTCACCGCGCTCCGCTGGTTGCTCGACGAGTTCCGTTTTCCGGCGGGGGCGCGCGGCGTCTTCACGTCGGGCGGCTCGATCGCAAACCTCATCGCGCTGGCCGCGGCGCGCGAGCACACGGTGGGGGAGGAGAGCGAGCGCGCGGTCCTCTACGTCTCCGATCAGGTGCACCACTCGAACACCAAATCGGCGCGCATCGTCGGCATCCGTGCGCGTCACATCCGCCTGCTGCCGAGCGACGCGGCGTTCCGGCTCGATCCGCGGACGGTGGCCGACGCGATCGCCGCCGACCGCCGCGCCGGGCTCACTCCCGCCGTGCTGATCGCCAACGCCGGCACCGTCCACAACGGCGCGGTCGATGACCTGCCGGCGCTCGCCGACCTCGCCGCGCGCGAGCGGCTCTGGTACCACATCGACGGCGCCTACGGCGGCTGTTTCCAGCTCTGCGAGGAGGGACGCGCGCGGCTCGCCGGCATCGAACGCGCCGACTCGCTCACGATCGATCCTCACAAGGGGCTCTTTCTGCCCTACGGCACCGGCTGCGTTCTGGTGCGCGATGGTGCCGCTCTGCGCCGCCCGTTTGCCGCGCAGAGCGCCTACCTGCCGAGCGCCGCCGACGGCAGCGAGCTGCAGGACTTCACCGACGCCTCGCCCGAGCTCTCGCGCGACTTTCGCGGCTTGCGCGTCTGGCTCTCGCTGAAGACATTTGGGGCGCGGGCGTTTCGCGACGCGCTCGCCGAAAAGCTCACTCTGGCGCGCCGTGCCGAGCAGGTGGTGCGCGCGATCCCGGGGCTCGAGCTGGTCGGCTCGCGCGACCTTTCGCTCTTCGCGTTCCGCGTCGCGCGCGACGGCGTCGATGGCGACCGCCTCTCGCGTGAGCTGCTGGCGCGGGTGAATGGTCGGCAGCGCGTTTTTCTCTCGGGCACGCTGCTGCGCGGGCGCTTCGCACTGCGCATCTGTGTCCTATCGTTCCGCACCCACGTCGACCGCATCGACGAAGGGCTGACGCATCTGCGGGAAGAGGCGGGCCGGCTGCTTGGCGGTGGTTGAGAATTGCGGAATTGGGGAAGGAGCCAGCGTTGCCGAGAATCGAGCTGATCGTCGTCGCCGTCATGGGCGTCGCGGGCACGGCGGCGCTCACAGCAATCCCGGTCATCGCGAGGGCCGCGACGACTGCGGTCGTTCCCGAGGAGGTGCACCCCGCCAAGAGCGAAGAGCTCGCGCCCGACTGCTTCGCCGATCGTCGCAGCCGCCTGCTGGAGCAGCTCGGCGCCGACGCGACCGTCGTCCTCTTCGCCGCGCCCGTCCAACCACGCAACAACGATGTCGACCACCCGTACCGCCAGAACAGTGACTTCTGGTACCTCACCGGTTTCGCGGAGCCCGACGGCGCCGCGGTGATCAAGCAGAGCCGCGGCTCGACCAGTTGCACGCTCTTCGTGCCGGAGAGCGACGCCGGCTTCGCGCTCTGGAACGGTGACCACCTCGGCGTCGACGGCGCGAGCAAGCTGGCCGAGGAGGTGCGCGGCGTGAGCCAGCTCGCGGCCGGGTTGAAGGAGCTGCTTGCCGGCGAGAAGCGGGTGCTCGTGAGCTTCGGCGGCTGCCCGCTCTCCTCGCCGCTGCGCGTCCAGTTGGCGGCCGCGCTGGCGAACGGCATCGAGGCCGAAGAGGGGGAGCTGCGCGCCGCGATCGGCCTCCTTCGGCTCGTGAAGGAAAAGGAAGAGCTGGCGCTCCTGCAACGGGCGATCGACATCTCGTGCGCCGCGCACGTCAACGCGATGCGCCACGCCGCGCCCGGCCTCTATGAGTTCGAGGTGCAAGGGGTGGTCGAGGCGACGTTCACCCTGCTCGGATCGCGGCGGCTCGGCTACCCGTGCATCATCGGGGCCGGTCGCAACTCCTGCATCCTCCACTACGAGACCAATCGCGAGGTGATCGCGCCGAAGAAGACGATCGTGATCGACGTCGGCGCGGAGTACGGCTTCTACACGGCCGACATCACGCGCACGTTGCCCTCGAGCGGCAAGTTCACGCCGGAGCAGAAGATCGTCTACCAGGCGGTGCTCGACGCGCAGGAGGCGGGGATCGCCGCGGTGAAGCCGGGCGCCACGATCGGCCAGGTCGATGCGGCGGCGCGCAAGGTGCTCGGCGAAGCTTTGCTGAAAGGCGGCGTCGTGAAGAGTCACAACCAGGCATTCGCCCTCCTACCGCATGGCGTGAGCCATTGGCTCGGGCTCGACGTGCACGACGACTGCCCGTACCGCTCCGAGAAGGGAAGGGGCGACGTGCGTTTCGAGCCGGGCGTGGTGCTCACCGTCGAGCCCGGCTGCTACATCCCGGCCGGCACCGCGGGCATCGATCCCAAGTGGTACGACATCGGCGTGCGGATCGAGGACGATGTCGTGGTGACCGCCAACGGTCGCATCGTGATGTCGGCGGCGGCGCCCAAAAAGATCGACGAGGTCGAGCGCACCATGGATGAAGAG
>CAYRQC010000786.1:0-3660 GCA_964426265.1 uncultured Phycisphaerales bacterium
GCTCGCCGAGGCGCTGGTCGAGCGCGGCGGCTACCGGACGGCCGCCTTCGTCGCCAACCCCTACCTCTTCCGATCGACGCTGCTCCAAGGCTTCGAGCTGGCCGAGCCGATCGGTGTGCGCGGTTCGGAGCTGGCGATCAAGCCGATGCTCGAGCTGCTCGGGTGGCCTGCGCGTTGGTGCGATCACGGTGCGGCCGAGGGGATCGACACCATCGGCCGCTTCCTTGCCGCCGAGCGCGATCCCGACCAGCCGCTCTTCCTCTTCGTGAACCTCCTCGAGCCGCACTGGCGCAACCTGCCGCCGATCGCGGAGCGGCTCGCGCAGACATCACCGGAACCGGGGCTCATCGCGGCGACCAATCTCTCGCGAAAGTTCTACGGCCCCTTGCAGATGGCGCGGGAGGCCCATGACGGTCGGCTCGATGACGCGCTGCGCAAGCTCTACGCCGCCGCGGTCCAGTACCAGGACCAGCAGCTCGGCCGCCTCTTCGAGCTGCTGCGCCGCCGACTCGATCTCGATCGCACACTGGTCGTGATCACCGCCGACCACGGCGAGAACCTCGGCGAGGGCGGCCGCTACGACCATGTCTTCGCGCTCAATGACGCGCTCGTGCACGTGCCGTTGCTGATCCGCTACCCGGCGGCGTTTCCGGCGGGCGCACGCATCGACGGCCTCTGCCAGCTGATCGACGTGCCCGAGACGATCCTCGCGATCGTGCGGCCGACGCCGGCCGGGAAGCTCTGCGAAGCGTCGGAGGGGAGGAGCCTCGTTCCCGGTCACTTCCAGCCGCGCGAGTTCGTCCTCTCCTTCGGCGATCCCTACCTCGGTCATCTCCCGGCGATGGCGACGGTGCGCGGCTTGAACCGCGACGTGCTGCCCTACACCGCGGTGCTCCGTTCGCTCTTCGACGGTCAGCGCAAGCTGCTGCGTTCGAGCCTCTCCGGTGCCAGCGGCGATCTCCTGCTCGATCCCGCGGTCGATCGAACGGAGCTCGAAGACCTCTCGGCGAGCGAGCCGGAACGGCGGGCCACGTTGCAACAGCGGCTCGACGCGGAGCTGCGTCGCCTGCCCGTCTACGTGGGGCCGCCACTCGGGTCGCCCGAAGACCAGGACGTGGGCGGTTTCAAGGCGGGCAACCTGAGCCAGCTCGGCTACGCCAACGGCGACGACCGGAAGTGAACCGCGCTCGTGGTGGAGGCGTCGTGTCTCCAGGACCGTGATGGACCGTGATGGACCGTGCCGCCGAATGGCTGAACCCGCCGATCATCGCAGCCGATCGTTCACCGCCCGCGACGCGCTGACGGTCGCGCTCGCGCTCGGGCTCGCGTGCGGATTGGGGGAAGGCGCCGGCCTCTGGTTCGCGCAGCAAGCGCGGCGTACGCAATGGGCGGTCACCTTCTCGTGTGGCAGCGAAGTGCTTTGGGTCGCGCCGCTCGTCGATGGCGGGCTCTTCGTCGCGCTCGGCGCTGTCGCGCTCGCGACGTTGCGCGCGTGCAGGCGCCGACCTGCGGCGGGGGCGTGGGTCGCCGTCGGTGTCGCGCTGCTGACCTACGACTGGATGCGCATCACGAACGAGCGGTCGCGTGGAGTGGCGCTCGGCGGAGCGGTCGTGCTCGGACTTGCAGCCGGCGTCGTGGCGCATGGCCGCACTCCGGTCGTTGGGCACGGTGGCATCGCGGTGACGGAGAGGAGTCGCGCGGCCGCCATGGGACGGCTGGCAACGATCGCGAGCACGGTGCTTCTGGCGGCGACGGCCCTTGTCGCCGGCGTCGTCGAGCTCGGCGGTCGTTGGCGCGAGCGCCACGCCACCGCAGGTGCCCCCGCGCCGCCCGCCGCCGCACGCGACGTCGTGATCGTCGTGCTCGACACCGTTCGCTCCGATCACCTGTCGGCGTACGGCTACCCGCGCGCGACGAGCCCCAAGCTCGCAGCTCTCGCCACGGAGGGCGCGCGCTTCGACGCCTGCTTCTCGACCTCGTCGTGGACGCTGCCCGCGCACGCTTCGCTGCTCAGCGGTCGCCTCTGCGCCGAGCACGGCGCCAACCTCGGCGCGCTCGACGCGACGTGGCCGTTGCTGCCGGAAGCGCTGGCCGCGCATGGCTGGCGCACCGGCGTCTTCTCCGGAAACCTCTGTTACTTCCACACCGGCTACGGATTCGGCCGCGGGTTTCACCACTTCGACGACTTCGGTTGGTGTTGGAGCAGCCGGCTCGGCGCCGCACTGGTCGGCCGCGAGCTGCTCGACCTGGTCGGTCCACTCACGCGCAGCGGCTGGCTCCGCAAGCCGGCACGCGCGGTCGCCGACGCCTTCCTCGAGTGGGTCGACCGCGATCCGGAGCGCCCGCTCTTCGCGGTGCTCAACTGGTTCGATGCCCACGACCCGTATGCGCCGCCGCCGTCCACCGCGGGTCGCTTCGCCGGTGACGGCCTCGACCCGCCGCCGATGACGCCGATGACGACGCCGACACCGTTGGCCTCGATGCCGCCGAGCCCGGCGATGCCGGTGGTGGCGTCCGTGCGAGCCGATGATCCACCGAACTGGAGCGACGCGGAGCTCGCGCGCGACGTGCAGCACTACGACGAGTGCCTGCTCGCGCTCGACGGCGAGCTGGCGCACCTGTGCGACGAGCTGGCGCGGCGCGGCCGACTCGATCGGACCATCCTGGTCGTCGTCGGCGACCACGGCGAGTCGTTCGGTGAGCGCGGTGCGCGCCGCCACCGCGGCTCGCTCCATCGCGAGCAGATGCAGGTCCCGCTGGTGATTCGTGCTCCTGGGTTGGTGGCGCCGGCGACTCGCATCGATGTCGTGACGTCGATCGCATCGCTACCGGCGACGTTGCTCGATCTGGCGGGTCTCTCGGAGTCCGGGTTTCCCGGTCCATCGCTCGTGCCGCTGCTGCGTGCCGACGGTTCGCGCGGCGGTGAGCTGAGTGGCGATGCGAAGGGTGACGAGGATCTTGGGGGCGCGGCGGCGATCGCCGAGCTCGCCCGCCATCCGTGGCCCGAGTACCGACGGCGTCCCTGCTACACCGGCGCGCTGCGGTCACTGGTGCGCGATCGCTGGCACTACGTCTGGCACGAGAAGACGGGCGCCGAGCTCTTTGACTGGCGTGCCGATCCACGTGAGGAGCACGATCTCGCCGCCGCGCGCCCCGAGATCGTCGCGGCGCTCGCGAATCTGCTGCAGGACGAGCTTGCGACGCGCGTGCTGCACCCCGACAGCATCGACCGCGAAGGGTTGGAGAGCCGGCCGGAGCTGGCCGGAATCGGCTACGCATCGGGGCAGTGACGTCAGTTGCCGGCTCCGTAGCCGATCCCGTTCATCTTCTCGACGTCTCTCGCCTGCAGTGCGTGGGCGTCGCGAGTGTGGTCAGCGGCCGCAGCGTGGTTCTCCTCGCGCCGCTGGTCCAGGCGCAGCAGGAGGGCGCGCACGACCTCCGCGTGGTCGGCGGCGACGTCGTGCTGCTCTTGCGGATCGGTGGCGAGGTCGAAGAGCTGCACGCTCTCGCCTTCGCGCACCAGCTTGAATGCGCCGAGGCGGACGGCGTCCTCGTCGGGCTCGGCGCCAAAGAAGAGTGGCAGCGGTTCGGCATCGCCTTGCTGGAACCGGTCGAGTGTCTCGAGCAGCGAGCGGCCGGGCGTCGTCGGCCACGCCAGCC
>CAYRQC010000787.1:0-2934 GCA_964426265.1 uncultured Phycisphaerales bacterium
CACTCTTGCGGCTGAGGCACCAGCTCGTCAGTCAGCGCTTGGGCAAGAGCTCGACCCTGCTGGTGGAGGAGGCGACCGCGCTCGCCTGGACCGGCAGCACTCCGACGCCGCGCGAAGGCGCCGATGCCCTGGCGCTCCTGGCACCGCCGCCGGACGCAGACCCGCCGCCACACGTGCGCGAGCGCGCGGTACAGCAAGCCATCGCTCACCTCGAAGCGCGTCTTCCCGAGCTCGAAGCCTTCGCCGAGCGGCGCGCGCAGCAGTTGCTCGCCGATCATCGCCGCGTGCGTGAAGCCGCCGATGCGCGCGGCAGCTACAGCGTGAAGGCGCTCCTGCCCGCCGACGTGATCGGCCTCTTCGTGCTCCTGCCGCGGGTGGATTGACGGCATGGCCGCACGCACGAAGAGCCGCGCGCGCGAAGCCAAGCTCGCCTTCGAGGCACTCTCGATCGAGGGCGGCCTGCTCGCGCCGGATTGGCTCGCACGCGCCGCGCAGCTCGCCGCCGGTGGACAGAGCGAGGCCGACTATCGCGTCCCGAAGGGGCTCTACCTCCGCGACGAGATCGGGCGCTACTGGCGGATCGCGGAGGCGCACTGGAACGACTTCGCCGCGGGTCGCGCGGGCAACGCGGACGCCGGCCTGCTCGCCGAGCGCTTCGTCACGGCGCTGCTGGAGCAGAGCTTCGGCTTCACGTCGCTCGTACCGGTCGCGCCCGTGGTCCTCACCGAACGCAGCTACCCGATCGGTTTCGCGGCGCTCGTCCGACGAGTGCCGGTCGTCATCGCTCCGGCGGGCAGCGGCCTCGACACGCTCGCGACCGCCTTCGGCGATGGCACTCGCCGCCGCAGCGCCTTCGGCCTTGCGCAGGAGTACCTGAACGCCGCGGATGGTGCGTTGTGGGGCCTCGCGAGCGACGGCCTCCGGCTCCGCATCGTGCGCGACAACTCGAGCCTCACCCGCCCCGCGTGGATCGAAGCCGACCTCGAGCGTCTCTTCACCGAGAAGCGCTACGCCGACTTCGCGGCGCTCTGGCTGCTCGCGCACGAGAGCCGCTTCGGCCGCGCCGACCACGGTGCCACCGAGTGCTCGCTCGAGACTTGGCGCAACGCCGGTCGCGAGGAAGGGACGCGCGCGCGGGAGCATCTGCGCCGCGGCGTCGAGGAGGCGCTGCTCGCGCTCGGCCAGGGCTTCCTCGCCCACCCGGACAACCAGGAGCTGCGCACCGCGCTGCAGAGCGGCACGCTCTCGACGAAGAACTACTTCAACCAGCTCCTGCGCCTGGTCTACCGGCTCCTCTTCCTGCTCACCGTCGAGGAGCGCGGCGTGCTCCACGCCGAGGGCGCCGACGTGCAGGCGAGGGCGCTCTACGCGGCCGGCTACAGCCTGCGCCACCTCTGTGAGCGGTCGGTGAAGCGCAGCGCGCACGACCGCTTCGCCGATCTGTGGGAGGCGACCAAGATCGTCTTCCGCGGCGTGGCCGGCGGCGAGCCGCGCCTCGGACTGCCGGCGCTCGCAGGGCTCTTCGCGAAGACGCAGTGCCCGGCGCTCGACACCGCTTCGGATGGAAAGGGCGCCAAGCTCGAGAACCGGGCGCTGCTGCTCGCAGTGTTCAAGCTCGCGTGGCTGCGCGCGGAGTCGGGCCTCGCGCGCGTGAACTGGCGCGACATGGGGCCCGAAGAGCTCGGGAGCGTTTACGAGAGCCTGCTCGAGCTCGTGCCGCAGATCACGGAAGAGGGGCGGCGATTCGCGTTCGCCACCGGTGGCGAGACGAAGGGGAACGCCCGCAAGACGACCGGCAGCTACTACACGCCCGACAGCCTCGTGCAGGTCTTGCTCGACAGCGCGCTCGAGCCGGTCGTGAAGGAGACGATCGCGAGCCACCCGGAGAACTCAGTCGAGGCGCTGCTCGCTCTCTCGATCGTCGATCCGGCGTGCGGCTCGGGGCACTTCCTGCTCGCCGCGGCGCGGCGGCTTGCGGCGCACGTCGCGCGCCTGGCGGCGAACGGGACGCCCTCGGCCGCCGAGTATCGGCACGCGCTGCGGCAGGTGGTCGGTCGCTGCATCTACGGCGTCGACTTGAACCCGATGGCCGTCGAGCTCTGCAAGGTGAGCCTCTGGATGGAGGCGGTGGAGCCGGGGCTGCCGCTCACCTTCCTCAACTCGCACATCCAGCACGGCAACGCGCTCCTCGGCACCACGCCCGACCTGATGGCGAAGGGCATTCCCGATGCCGCGTGGGAGCCGATCGAAGGCGACGACCGGAAGACCGCGAGCGCGCTCAAGAAGCGGAACAAGCAGGCAGCCGCCGGCCAACGCTCGCTGATGACGCTCTGGTCGAAACCGAGCGACAGCGTGACGCGCGCCGTTGCCGACCTCGAAGCGGCGTCGGACGCGAACCCGGAGGCGCTCGCGAAGAAGGAGTCGCAGTGGGACACCATCCTCGGCTCGGCCGAGTACCGCCATCAGAAGTTCGTTGCGGATGCATGGTGTGCGGCATTTGTATGGCCGAAGCAACCGGGGGAGCTGGCGGAGGCGGCGCCCACGAACGAGCTCTGGCGGCAGATGCGCGAC
Source organism: uncultured Phycisphaerales bacterium (assembly GCA_964426265.1). Classification (GTDB taxonomy): domain Bacteria; phylum Planctomycetota; class B15-G4; order B15-G4; family SIAN01; genus SIAN01. The sequence goes on from CAYRQC010000787.1 coordinate 2,572, forward strand.
AGGCAGGGGCAGCCGCCCGCGCTCACGGTGAAGACGGTCGACGAGCTGGAGGAGCAGTACCGGTTCTTCCACTGGAACCTGCGGTTCCCGCAGGTGTTCGGGAAGGGCGGGTTCGATGTGGTGTTGGGGAATCCGCCGTGGGAGCGAGTGAAGCTGCAAGAGCAGGAGTTCTTTGCGTCGCGGAGTGACGAGATCGCCGTCGCGACCAACGCGGCAGCGCGCAAGCGGCTGATCGCCAATCTCCCGATGATCGACCCGACACTCTGGGATGCGTGGTGTTCGGCGAGTCGTGCGTCCGAGGGTGAGAGCCACTTCATGCGCGACTCAGGACGCTATCCGCTCTGTGGCAGGGGAGACGTCAAC
>CAYRQC010000788.1:0-11836 GCA_964426265.1 uncultured Phycisphaerales bacterium
TCGTCTGCCTGCTTGCCGCGCTGCTCTACTTTGCGGCATCCGACGCGCGCGGAGGCCGGACGGTCGGGAAGAAGTGGCTGTCGCTGCGCGTCTGCCGGCGCGATGGAACCGATCTGGGAATGGCGCGCGCCCTGCTGCGCACGCTCCTCCTGGTTCCCGGCATCGTGATGATCTCGCCCACTCTCGTGGGGGTCGCCTCCAAGCTGCTCGCGATCGTCGGAGTCCGTGCCGAGGCGGCGCCGCCGCAGGTGCTGCTCGGCGCCGGGTTCGCATGGCTCGTCGTCCTCGAGCTCCTCGGCAGGATGTCGGCGCTCGGTCGATCGCTGCACGACGGCGCGGCCGACGCGGTGACCTACCGTGCCCAGCGATCCACCGACGTGGTGCGCCTCGTGCCGACCGGCGATGCCGCGATCTCCCCCACGCGCGCCTTGCGACTCTCGGTCGTTCCCGGGCTCGGCGTCATGTACGCGGGTCAGATGCTGCTGGGTCTCGGGTTCCTGGCGGCGACGGTCTGGTGCTTCATCGAGTCGGACGATCTGCGGGTCGGCTTGGCGGTCTGGAGCAGCTCCGCCTTCGCGGCGCATGCCCTGGCACGCCGCCGCCGACGACGAGCGCCCACCCCGACCGCCGTCATCCGCCCGCCGCCCGACGATCTGATACGCCGTCAGGAAAGCTGACGGGCGTACGCTTTCCTGCCGGATCTGCGGGAGGGGCGGCGCTGCGACAGAGCTCGTAGGTAGCCGCCGAAGAGCCTCACAAGTGGCTACAGGTAAACCACTTGCGGCAACACCACCGCCTGAGTCACCGCGCGGCCATCACCAGGCACGCCCCTTGATCTGACGGGCTCTGATCGCACCGGACTGGCGTCCAGACGCCGGACGATCGGAGGACCCACTCGTGACCCTCGTCTGCGCCGTCCATCCGCACGTCGAAGCCATGGCGCGCTGTGTTCGTTGCGGCATCCACCTCTGCGAAGGCTGCCGGACGCTCGATGGCATCCGCAACTTCTGCTCGAGCTGCATGTCGCAGCTTCGCGCGCCGCCGCCAGCAACACCTTCGGCTGCCGTCGTTCTCCCGCTCGCAGCCGCCGCACGCTCACCTCGCTGCCCATGGCTGGCTGCCGTGCTCTCCGTGATCCCGGGGCTGGGTCAGGCTTACGCCGGCCATGTCGGACGCGGTGCACTCTTCTTCGGCGGGGCGATCGCGCTGCGCGATGCCGCGTGGATGACACCACTGCTCGCGGCCTACCTGCACGTCTTCAACCTCTTCGACGCCTATCGCTGTGCACAGGGGCGCTCCGCAGGATCGGCCGGATCAGCCGCGAGCGGCAAGTCGGGCGGCCGAATCGATGACGTGCTCTTCCTGGTGACCGGGCTTGCCGCCATCGCGATGGCACTGATCGCGAGCGGCGGCTTCGCCGCGGCGCCACGCAACGTCGTGCTGCCCCTCGCCGGCATGGCGGCCGCTCTCGTCTTCGCTCATGAGACGCGGCGCTGACCCGCCGCTCGCTGCCAAGGAGGACCCACTCGATGATCGCGACTGCGCTTTCCTTGCCCGCTGTACCGACACGCGTCGTCTTCGCACCCTTCTGCCTGGGCTGCGGTTCGCGGCTGCCGCAGTTGCGCGTCGATGCGATCGGCTGTCCGCGCTGCGGCACCGAGCTGGTTCGCACCGACGGCACGCGCGCCTCGAGCTCGCGGTTCACCCCCTGGCTGCACGCCGCCGCGAGCGGCGTCCTCCCCGGCGCCGGACAGGCGCTGAACGGCGAGCCGCGCAAGGCGATCGCAGTGCTCCTCACCTGCTGGCTCGTCGTTCCGTGGATCTGGGGCGTGGTCGATGCGTGGCGCGTGGCGCGCCGCACCGCCCTCGCTCCGGCCCGGGCGCACTGATCGAACCATCACTCTCCCTTCCTGAACTGGAGGACTCCGCAAATGTTCAAGTTCATCGGCAAGACACTGGTGCTCGGCGCGCTCTCGGCGGGCGCGATCGGCTGCCTCTATGGCAAGGACCAGCTCGCCTCGTGGTTCCACCGCGGCAAGCAGGAGCTGGCCGCGAAGATCGACGAGATGCAGGGCATGACCGGCGAGCTGCGCGGCATCGAAGGTCGCGTCCGCTCGCTCGAGAACGAGATCAAGGACCTCAAGCGCCACGCGATCGAGGAGGAGGTCGAGGTACAGCGGATCGACGGCGAGGCGGCGGGCCGCAAGCAATCACTCGAACGGCTGAAGAAGGGCCTCGAGAAGGCCCAGACGCTCCTCGCGGCGGCCGGCGACCGCTTCTTGATCGGCGGCGCAAGCTACTCGCGCAACGACGTCGAGCGCGACGTCGCCGAGAAGCTCGATCTCTACCAGGTGCAGCAGGAGACGCTGGCCCAGCTCGAGCAGACGCTCGCGGTACATCGCAGCGCCCTCGCGATCGCCAAGGAGAACGTGACGCGCGGCGAGGCTCTCCGCAACGAGATGACCGGCAACGTCCGGTTGCTGCAGGCCAAGCTCGAGAAGCACCGGGCGCGTGAGATCTACGCCGACGCAGTCGCGGCCGACTTCGACACCGCCGAGCTGACCACCGAGATCGGCGCGGTGCGCCAGGAGTTCGCGAAGTTCGAGAGCAAGCTCGAGGTCAAGAGCCGGCTGCTCGACGAGCGGATGAAGCTCGCGGCCGGGACCAAGGCGGCGGGTATCGACTACGACGCCCCGGATCAACCGCAGACGGGCGACCTCTGCGAGCGGCTCTCGAAGCTGCTCGGCCGCCAGCCCGAGGCGACGACCTCCGTCGTGATCGTCCGGCACGAGTGATCGAGTCCTCCGGCGCCGCGCCGGGCCCATGAAGCCCGGTGCGGCGCCCCCTCTCGGCTTGATTGAGGAGCACCGCCCATGCGTGCCAGCACACTCGTCTTCCTCGGGATCTTCGGGGCCTTTGTCTGGCTCCATCACGAACGACACGATCACCACGAGTTCGCATCGGCGATCCGCGCCATCGCCTCGGGCGAGACCCCGCTTCGGGTGGACACTCGCGCGAGCAACAGCCGCGTCCGCAAGCTCGAGCAGGAGCACGAGGGGCTCGCGCAACGCTGCCGCGACCTCGACCGCTCGCTGACGGCGGTGGCGCAATCGGTGCGGGCGCTTCGCGAGATCGCCGAGCGGCACGCCAACGCAACCGTGCGCGCCGGCCTCGAGGAGATCGAGGCGGGCCAGCGCAAGCTGGTCGAACTGAAGGAGCGCACCGACGTCGAGCGGGTGGCAGCGCTTGCGCGCCTGCAGCTCGCACGCGCCGGCGTCGACGACACCGCGCCCCTTCCGACGTCCGCCGCTCCAGACGGTCCTCTCGAGGCGCTCGCGCTCGAGCAGATCGAGATCGAACGGGCGCCGATCAGTTCACGCGCGCGGTGACCTTGAGCGTCGCCGGCTCCGTCGCAAGGCTCGTCGTCAATGAGACGGTGCCTTCGACCTTGCCCGGTTGACTCGGCTTGATCACCAGCGTCAGGACGAAGCACTTGCGCTCGACGTCGACGACGTGGGAGATCACCAGATCCGGCAGATCCGACTCGAGCTTGAAGACGTCCGGCGGCTTCTCGCCCGGCCAGAAGAAGCGGACCTCCTTCGTCGCCTCCTGACCGACATCCACCGTCCCGAACCCGATGGCACCCCGTTCGAAGTACCACGCCGGCACGATCTCACCCTTCACCATCACCATCGCAGGCTGGAACTGCTTCGGGTCCTGCGGTTGGAAAATGACGCTGGTTTGGAAGGCCGGCACCGGTTTGTCGGAGTGCAACTTGGCGTGCAGCGTCGCCATCCAGTAGCAGCTGCCGTGTCGACTCGGCGTGACCTCGACAGAGTCGATCGACAGCTCGATCGGGAGGCTGTGCGTGACGAACGGCGCGAGCGCCGGCGGATCCTTCATCTCGTCGGGAAGGTTCAACTTCAGGCGGATGGTCTGCTCGCCCACCTTGCCGGTCTCCACGCGGCCGAAGTCGATGAGCTTGGGCTCGAACAGGATCTCCGGCACGACGCCGTAGTGGAACGGGACCCGGACCTTCGATCGAGCCGCGTCGGAGAGATGCACCACCGCCGCCGTGTCGCGCGCGCCCGACGACGAGGTCTTGATGCTCGCGTTCACCTTGGCCGATGCTCCCGGAGCGATCGTTCCGCGGTCGTAGTCGAGGGCCATGCAGTGGCATTCGTTGGTGAGGTACTCGATCTTGAATGGCCGGTCGCCGATGTTCTTCACCTCGAAGGAGGCCAGCACCGTTGACTCGGGGAGCACCAGCCCGAGACTGATCTTCGGTGGGATGATCTCGTAGGCGGGGTTGCCGCCGGAAGTCGCGGCGGTCGAGACGACCTTCTTTGGCGGTTCCTGAGCGGAGGCATGACTCACGGAATCAGGCTGGTTCTCGGTCGCCACGTGAGCGACGGGTGGTATCGGCTTGCCCGGGTCATCGGAGCAGGACGACGCCACCAGCGGCGCCAGCATGAGCAGTACGCTGCGCTGGATCATCCCGGACCAACTCGTCTCACTTTTCATGTCGATCCTCATCGAACTTTCGCCCGGACGCGCAGGAGCAGGGGCTCCGCCGACGCGCTCGTCCGGACGTGAACTTCACCGTCGATATCTCCCGCCTCGGTCCCGATGAGGGTCACCTCGATCCGGCACGAGCGGCCACCCGGCTCGGGTGACCACACGGCGGTCAGGGAGGCCGGCAACGTGTCGATCGTCTGGATCTCGAGGCCGTCGCGCGCGAAGCGTAACCGCGCGGTCGCGCGCCGCGGCGTGCCGATCGCGGCCACCCCCAGATGCAGCTCCGCCGGCTCGAGATAGGCCCCCTCGTGCACCGTGCCAGTCAGTGGCAGCCGAGCCTGCTTGTGGCGGGTTGACTCCAGCACGAGCTCCGCACGGAACGGCGCCACCGGCCGGCTGGCGTCGAGCTCGAGCTCGAGCGTCGCGTGAACATCCTGGAGCCCGCCGGCCAGCAACGTGATCACTGGCGCCAGCACCCGAACCGTGACTGGAAGTGGAGGCACGATCACCGGTGCCAGCACGAGCGGCTCGCAGTCATTCGGGAGCTGGTAGCGAACGGCGACGTCGACCCGGGCGGGCGATCCGACCACCCGTTTCCCGAAGTCGACACGCGGTGGATCAAACGTGAGCTCCGGCTCGACCACGTACCGGATGCCGATCTCCCGCGTCGTCGCGGCGATGTCGTTCGCCTGGACGTAGACCGACAGCAACTTGCTGCCGCGGTTCTCGGCACGCACCTCGGTCGAGATCTTCCGCCGCGCGCCCGGTGCGATGTCGCCGCGCTCCCAGGTGAACGCGACGCAATCGCACGAGCCATCGATGTTGACCAGCTTGAGCGGCCGCGCATCGCGGTTGACGATGAAGAACTCGAAGTGCGTGTTCTCATCGGGTCGCAGCACGCCCAGGTTCACCTCGAGCGGCTCGAGCTCGAACGCGTAGGGAGCCGCGTCGCTGAGGATGCGCATCGAGCGCGGTTCCGACGGCCGCGTGTTCGCAGTGTCGACGGCGACGGTTGGCGTCGACGTTCCAGAGGCACCGTCCCGAAGGCCGGATCCAACCGATTGAGCCGCTCGATCTGGGTCGCCACTCTCGGGCGAACAGGCCGCCCCGAAGGCGGCCAGCACGAGCACCTCGCACCCTTTCACGCGGCGACTCCAGCGAGACGCCGCAGGATCTGTGGCAGCTCGCTGCTGAGCTGGGAGCGCGACAGCACTTCTGCACATCCGGCGCCCTGCGCCAGCGCCGCCAGGTCGGCCCGCACGTGGGAGAAGAACGCCACGGTGGAGAGCGTCGCCGCAACCGTCGAAAGGACCGACAACGAGCCCGCGCCGGCCGATTCGAGATCAACCATGCAACCAGCGAACCGTTCGACGGCGAACTCTTCAGGCGCCAGCTTGGACGCGTCCGCAACGCAGCGCACCGCGACACCCGCGGCGCGCGCGGTCGCCTCGATCTTCGCGCGAAAGAAGAGATCCTGCACCAGGAGAAGTATCGGGCGCGCGTCGTTCATCCGCTCACTTCTGTCGATTCCCCGATCGTCGTGGCACAGCTGGGGCGCCGTCTCGAGGTGGCGGCTCGGCCACCGGCAGCGACCGCTGGCCGATCAATCGGGAATGACCAGCTCCTGCCCGATCTTGATCTGATCCTTCTTCTCGATGGGAATGTGGTTCGCCGTCAGGATCTTTCGCCACTTCGATTGGTCGTTGTAGTACTGGCGCGCGAGGCTGAAGAGGGTGTCGTCCTTGCGGACGACGTGGACGCGCAATCCCGAGGAGTTGCTGTTGCCCGTCTGTTCCACGCCGGCTTCAGACGGCGTTCGACCAGGAGACCTCGGCTCGGCGGCAGCGCCGCCATCGGAACCAGGCGGCGCCTCGGGAATCTCGCTCTCTCCCGATCCGCTTGATGTACAGCCCGCCAACGCCCCCGCCACGACGATGACCATCGACCACGCTCGATGACGCTGCATCCCTCGTTTCATTGCTCTGCCTCCCGCTTTCTTGCATTCGCTGCACGACCGCCAAGGTCCGCCATGGTGCGGGATTGTAGCAGCGCGGTTCAGCGCTCGGCGTCGCCGGAGGTCCGCTCCGAGCCCGAGAGCTCCTCACCGACCAGGACGCTCTTCATCCGCTGCAAGACTTCGAGTCGGATCGGATCGCCGCGGGTCCGGTAGATCTGCAGCAGGTTCCGGATCACGCGCAGCAGGATCGCCCCATCCGACATGACGAGCAGATCGGGCGGCTCGCCGCCGGCGTCGTGCTCCTCGAGATACCGGCTGATCTCCGCCTCGTCGAAGACGCGCCCGCCATGGAACGGATCGATCAACAGGGCCGGCTCGTCGCTTCCGTAGCGCAGGATGAAGTGACCCGGCAGGCCGATTCCATGGAGCGGCAGGCCGAGCCGGCGAGCAATGAACAGGTAGACCGCCGACAGCGAGATCGGGATGCCGATCCGCCGCTCGAGCACCTTGTGGAGGTAGGAGTTGTCGGGGTCGTAGTAGTTGCGCTGCGCCCCGTGGAATCCGACCTCGCGGGCGAGGAACCGGGTCATGGCCTGGACCACCGCGACGGGCGTGAGTGACGCGCCGTGCCGCCGCTCGGGTCCCAGCCGACTGCCAAGATCGTCCGCCAGCGCGTCGAGCGCCGCGCGGATCGTGCTCGGATCGAGATCGTGATCGCGCGTGCGAGCCAGGAGGATGCACCCCTCCTCGAGCGCCGACTCGTGATGATCGATCCGCTCGCCGAGAGTGCGCATCTCCGCTTCGATCAATCCGAGATGGACCGTTTCGCGCACCAGCCGCGCGCGCGCGCGCAGCTTCGCATCGCCCTCCTCGATCGCCCAGTCGAGATAGGGGAGCGACCGGCTGCCGTGCTCGCGTAGCGCCCGGCGCGCCTCGGCGACGATGCGCGGGTTCTCGTCGGAGAGGAGCGACACCAGGGCGCGCAGGCGCGCGGGGTCGGCAGGGTGCACCAAAGAGGGGTTCCTGGCTTTCGGGGGGGCGAGCCACCGTTCCTATAACGCCGTCCCGCGAACTGACAAGGTCAGCGCCCGCAATGTCGGCACGACCCGCAGCAGCGTCGGCTACAGACCAGCGGCCTTCGCCGCTTGCCAGACGCGCTCCATCTCGGCGAGGCTCGCCTCCTTGATACGCCCGCCGAGCGTCGATTCGACGTGACGGAAGCGGCGATCAAAGCGGACGTTGGCGCCACGCAACGCCTGATCAGGATCGATCTCGAGCTTGCGGGCGACATTCACCACTGCGAAGAGGAGGTCGCCAAGCTCCGCCTCGAGCCGCGCGCCGCGGCACTCGGCGGCCCGCTCCTGCTCGAGCTCGTCGAGCTCTTCGCGGACCTTGTCGACGGCGCCGCCGGCATCCGGCCAGTCGAAGCCGACCTTCGCCGCCTTCTTGCCGAGCTTCAACGCGCGCGCCAGCGCGGAGAGCCGCTGCGGAACCTCGTCGAGTACGGAGCACGCCACCGCTGGATCACGATGGCCCGCCCGTTCGGCGTCCTTGATGCGGTCCCACTGCGCGAGCACCTGCTCGGAGGTCCTCGCCTGCGCGTCACCGAAGACGTGCGGGTGGCGATGGACCAGCTTCTCGCTGATCCGGCGCGCAACGTCGGCGAGATCGAAGCGCGCCGATTGCTCGGCGATCCGCCCCATCAGCACGACGTTCATGAGCAGGTCGCCGAGCTCCTCGCAGATCGCGTCGGCCGCGCCCTCGGCAACGGCATCGGCGACCTCGGCGGCCTCCTCCTGCGCGCAGGGCGCCATCGACGCGAGCGTCTGCTCGCGATCCCATGGACAGCCGTCGCGCAGCCGGTCGACGATCTCCACCAAGCGCGTAAGCTCGGCCGTGCGACGATCCATGCGATGGCTCCGGAACGCGGGCGGAGGCGACCGATGATGCGCTTCGATCCGATGGCTGTCGACTGGCAGCCCTCCAAGCGCAAAGGCATCTACGTCAAGGTGCTCTGGAGTGACGCGGCGAGCGGCGATGCGGCGGTGCTGGTGCGCATGGACCCCGGCTGCCAGTACCCACGCCATCTCCATGTGCGCGAGGAGGACGTGCTGGTGCTGCTCGGCGGTTTTCGTGACGAGAGTGGCGACTACCCGGCGGGCACGTTCCAGCGCTTCGCCGCTGGCACCATCCACGCTCCGATCGCCTTCGAGGGCAGCGTCCCGTGCGTCCTGTTCGCGGTGGCGCGTGGCGGGATCGAGCTCATCCGGTGACGGCGTCCGCGGACGGGCGCGGTGACGCGCGCCATGCCCCTCACTGCCGCCAGCGCTGCGCTTCCGACGTGAACTCCGGACGGCGCCAGCCATCCGGCGCCTCCCGGCTGCTGACCGCGCCATCGCCGTCGACATCGAGCCGCTGGAACATCCCGGATCGGCCAGGGAACTCGAGGCGCGACACCGAACCGTCGCCGTCGAGGTCGTAACGCGTGAAGAAGTCGTCGAAGGCGGCGTAGGGGCCTTCGGCGCGCGCGGCCGTGACGGCCGTCTCGAGCTCCTTCGAGTCGAGAGCGCTGTCGTGGTCGTCATCGAAGCGCGCGAGCGTCCCGGGAAAGTGCTCGAGCTCCTTGGAGCTGAGCTTGCCGTCGTGGTTGCGATCGAGGATCTGCAGCGCCGCCTTCGCGTCGGATGCCAGGATCATCGGGTAGGGCCCACCCACCCCGCGCGCATTCGGCAGCTCCTCGCGCGAGATCGCCTGGTCCCCGTTGCGGTCGGCGAGATCGACCAGCGGCGACGGCGTACCGAGCTCCTTCTGCGAGAGCGCACCGTTGTGGTCGCGATCGAGCTTGGCGAACAGGGCGCGTCGATCGGCGGCGAGGGGCAATAGCGCGAACTCGCCCGGCGACAGGGAGCCGTTGGCATCGACGTCGGCCCGCTCGTGCACCAGGCGCGACAGCTCGGCCGCGTCGAGCCGGCCATCGCGATCGCGGTCGAACTGGTGGAGATCGCCGCGACCGACGACGAACGACCAGTCGCGCACGGGGTCATCGCTTCCGTAGCCCACGACCGAACGCGCCACACGCGCTCGCTGAGAGGTGAGATAGTCGACGATGACCTTCGCCTCCTTGTCGGAGATCTTCGCCTCCTTCTTCTCGCGCATCCGCTTCACGGTGTCGGACCAACCGCTCGCGTTCTTCTGGGCGCGCTCGATCCGCATGGTGTCGTGGCACGTAGTGCAGCGCGCCGCGAGGAGATCGGGCGGATCGCGCAGCTCCCGGATGGCAACCGTGACGCGCTCGAAGGCGAGCGAGTCGTCGCCGGTCGCCGACTTCTTCGAATCACCGGCGGTGCGGGCCAGTTCGGCGGCGGTGAGCCAGCCGTCGAGATCGCGATCGAGCGACAGGAAGGTCGCTCCCGAGCCCTTCCATTCGTCGCGACCGACCCAGCCGTTGCCGTCGGCGTCGAGGCTCTTCAGGAACTGCTTCGCCGCCCCTTCGCCCTGCGCCGATGCGACCGTCGCCCCGGCGAGGACGACAGTCGACAAGACCACGGCGCACCAGCAACCGACGCCAACCGCGCGCATGCCTTCCGATCGAAACATCATCCACCCCCCATCGCAGCTCCGTCGCGTGGCGCGAGGTCCTCCGCCGCGAGCGGCACGCCCAAGATCCGCAGCAGCTCCTGCTCGTTCATGTAGCGCGACCCCTCGTGGGAGATGTCCTTCAGCTGGCGACCGCTCTCCTCGATCATGCGATCGAGCGGAAACTCCTCGACCACCATGTCACGCACGCGCAACCCCTCCCCGAACAACGTCCCGACGAGCTGCGGCTTGTCGCTCGACGAGTAGTTGACGGCGCCGATCGCGTTGCGGCCGGCCACCAGGGCGAAGCGTTGCAGGAACGGCGGGTTGTACCAGGCCGCCATGGTGAGCCGGAACGCGCCGTCGGGCATCGGCGTCCCCCCGATGTACTTCGGCGCGAGTGGATCGGTGAGGCGCACTACCGCGAACGTACCCGGCGTCATCGTCTCCTCCACCGGCTGCACCGCGAAGAAGGCGTAGTCGTGCTCCGCCGTCGGGATGTCGCCGCCGGGACTGCCCAGGTCGAAACGCGAGAGCAGTTGCACATCGAGGAAGCGCGGCGTGCTGTCGGCCGGGTTTGCCGACGTCTTCACCTCGATCCGCTGCGCGGGTGGCGGGAAGAGTCGCTGCGCGCGCGCCGGTTCCGTGACATCGAAAATGAAGAAACCCTGGAGCCCGCCCGCAATGACGGCGATCTTGCGGGCCTGCGTCCGATTGCCGAACCCATCGTCGGGCCGCGAGTACTGGAAGAGCGTCTTCACGGCGCGCGCGTCGTCGGCCAGCCCCGGATCGAGGTTCAAGTCGAGGTGCGCGATGAAGCTGCACTTGGACGGATTCGAGACGTCGAACACCTTCACGCCCGCCCGACCGTCCGCCACATAGAGCTGCGGAAACGAGAGATCGACGCCGTGCGCGTCGGCGGTCGGGAGCGTCGAGAGGAGCTTCGGCGTCGTGGGATCACGCACGTCGAAGAGCTTCACGCCACCCGACCCGTCGGCGACGTAGAGAGTGTCACCGCGCACCAGGAGGCCGCACGGGTTCTCGCAGTCAATGAACGCCACCTTCTCCGGGAACGATGGCCGGCGGGCATCCACCACGGCGACGCCCGCGTGCGTGAGCGCGACGTAGATCGTCTCGAAGTGACCCTGCAGGTCATCACACTTCGCGGCCAGTGCGACTCCTTCGGGTAGCGGCAGCGAGGCGAGCGGCACCGAAGCATCGAGGTTCTCGCGATCGACCGCGACCAGGTGGAGCGCGCGGCCATCGAGGACCGCAGCGAGGTCCCGGCTCAGGTTGAAGCTCGGCGACCCGAGCCCGAGCGTCCCCGGTGCCCGGTGGCACTCGACGCAGCTGCGCGCCTGCGCGCGCGTGGTGTGCAACTGGTGGTGGATCATCGTCATGCCGGAGAGGCCGGCGGCGGTGACCGGAAGCTGTTGATCGATCGCGAGCGCGCCCTTCTCGTCATGGACGCTCCCCATGGACGAGAAGCCGACGAGGTAAGGGGCGATCATGTGCTCGTCGTTCCAACCGACGTAGAAGTGCTTGTAGGTCGCGAAGACCTTCTCCTGCGTCGAGCAGCGTCCGGCAGTGCGATCACCGGAGATCAGGTCGAGCTGGGTGAACGACTCATTGCGGTCGAAGTGGAAGCCGAAGAAGTTGGGCTCCCAGCCCGTGTGGCAGGCGTAGCAGCGCAGGCGCCCGTGGTCCCCGGTCATGGCCTGCGCGGCGCGGGCGTTGAAGTCGCGGTGGAGCGGGTCGACGACGTCGCGGGCCTGCTTCACGCGC
>CAYRQC010000789.1:0-6466 GCA_964426265.1 uncultured Phycisphaerales bacterium
CACGCAGGGCGCCGCGGCGTGGCTCTTTGTCAGCGAGGCACCGGGCAGCGTCCCGTTCCCGCCGTGGGGAACGTGGCTCCTCGATATCACGCAGTTGTTGCTGCTCGACGTCGGTCTCGTCGACGCGACCGGCGCTCGCACAACGTGGATCGATGTGCCCGACGATCCGGCGCTGATCGGTGTCACGGCCTATCTGCAATCGCTGGTGGTCGACAGCTACAAGCCGAAGGTCGGCGCGTTGACCAACCTCGCGACGGTCGTCATCCAGTAGGTGCGCGGCCGGCGCGACCAGAATGACGGATCCGTGCCTGGCACCGATCACCCGCCTGATCGGTGCCAGGCACAAACCCCCCGGGTGATTGGTGCCAGGCACGGATCACCCGGTGGGTTTGGGCCAGGCACCCCATCCGAGGCACCCCATCCGTTGGTTTTCGTGGGAGAGGAGCCGATGCAAGGTGAATCACGGCGCGCCTGCGTTCTGCGGGTGGTGGTCGGCGCGGGAGCGCTCGCGAGTGGGGCTTCGGGGCAGGTGCTGAACCAGCCGGCCGCGCCGGTCGAGATCACGCTTAATGACACGCCGCCACACGCGGGCACGAACGCACGGTTTCCGGGCCATCGCGCTCCACTCGCGCCGGAACCGCTGATCCGACTGCCACTCGGCGCAGTGACGGCGAGTGGATGGCTGAAGACGCAGCTCGATCTCATGGCGAGCGGCATGTTTGGCCACCTGCCGGAAGTGAGCTCGTGGTGCCGGCCGGACGGCAGCGCATGGAGGGCGAAGGACGGCACGGGTGAGCGCGGCTGGGAGGAGCTGCCCTATTGGTTGAAGGGCTTCGTGCCGCTGGCGTGGCTCGCGTGGCTCGCCGATCCCGATTCGGAGAAGGGCGGCGTGCTGGTCGATCAGGCGAAAGAGTGGATGGAGGCGGTGATCGCGAGCCGCCAGCCCGACGGCTGGTTCGGCCCCGCGGCCAACCACGCGGAGCCCGATCTCTGGCCGAACATGCCGATGCTCTATGCATTGCGCAGCCACTTCGAGGCGACCCACGACGCCCGCGTTCTCGAGCTGTTGACGGCCTACTTCCATTTCGAGCTGGCGCTGCCGCGCGAGCGGCTGCTGCCCGGCTCGTGGCAGAAGGTGCGCGGTGGCGACAACCTCGAGATCGTCCATTGGCTCTATGACCAGACGGGCGAGCCGTTCCTGCTCGAGCTCGCGCGCGCGCTGCACGAGCGGACGGTCGACTGGACCACGGGGATCGCCGATCTCCACGGCGTCAACTTCTGCCAGGGCTTTCGCGAGCCGGCGCAGTTCTTCGTGCAGTCTCTGGAGGCGCGCCACCTCGCGGCCAGCGCGCGCAACTGGGACGAGATGTACCGCCGCTTCGGTCAGGTGCCCGGCGGCATGTTCGGCGCCGATGAAGTGGCGCGCGACGGCTATGGCGATCCGCGCCAGGCGGCCGAGGCGTGCTCGATGGTCGAGATGATGCAGTCGTGCGCGACGCTGCTCTCGATCACCGGCGACCCGCGCTGGGCGGAGCGCTGCGAGGACGTCGCGTTCAACTCGCTGCCGGCGGCGGCGACACCCAACTGGAGCGGGTTGCGTTATCTCACCTCGCCGAACCTGATCGCGGCGGACGCCGAGGACCACCATCCAGGGTTCTTCAACGGCGGCTGCATGGTCGCCTACTCGGCACACGAGCGCTACCGCTGCTGCCAGCACAACGTCTCGCACGGTTGGCCGAACTTCGTGCAGAACGCCTGGATGGCGACGCGCGACGGCGGCGTGGCGGCGACGCTGCTCGCGCCGACGAGCGTGCATTGGAGGGCGAGCGACTCGCTCGTCATCGGGGTCGACGAGACGACGAGCTATCCGTTCGGCGACGACGTCACCGGCGACACCGTCACGTTCGTCGTCCATCTCTTTGCGCGTTCGGAGCTGGAACAAACGCCGTCGCAGTCAGTGGTGCCGCCCACCCGTTTCCCGCTCTGGATCTGCATCCCGAGCTGGTGCGACGGGGCGGCGATCGAGCTGGCGGACGAGAAGCGCAGCGTGCCGGTCGCGGCGGGGCGGTGGGCGCGGCTCGAGCGACCGTGGCGGGACGGCGACCGGGTGGTGCTGAAGCTGCCGATGAAGGTGCGCGTGCGGACGTTCGCGGCGAACGGCGGCAGCATCGCGATCGATCGCGGGCCGCTCACCTACTCGCTCGATCTCGAGGAGGAGTGGCGGAAGATCGGCGGCAGTGATCGCTGGCCGGAGCAGGAGGTGGTGACGAAGACGCGTTGGAACTACGCGCTGGTGCTCGACGAGCGCGGGGCGGAGGCGTCGTTCCCGTTCGATCGCCGTCCGCGCAAGGTTGGCGAGCAACCGTTCTCGAAGCCGGCACCGATCGCACTGCTCGCGAAGGGGCGGCGCGTTCCGGAGTGGCAGACGCAGCACGGTCTGATCGCGCCACTCCAACAGAGCCCGGTGGCGACCGATGCGCCGATCGAGGAGCTGCGCCTGGTGCCGATGGGCTGCGCGCGGCTGCGCGTCAGCGCGTTCCCTGTCGCCGCCGCGCCGGGCACCGGCAGCCTCTGGATCGCGCCGCCGCCGGCCCCGCGCGCCTCGCACATCCACGACGATGTTTTCGCCCCGTTCGATGGCGTGCTACCGGCGAGCTCGAGCGATCACTCCGTACCACGCTTCACCTTCTGGGACCACGTCGGCACCGTCGAGTGGCTCGAGCACGAGTGGAAGGTGCCGCGTCGGGTCAGCCGCTGCTCGGTCTACTGGTTTGACGACACCGGCATCGGCCGTTGCCGCGTCCCCAAATCGTGGCGACTCCTGTGGCGTGACGGCGATCTCTGGGAAGAGGTCACAGCCGCCAGCAGCTACGGCGCCGCGCGCGACCAGATGAACGTCGTGACCTTCGCCCCTGTCACCACGACCGCCCTGCGCCTCGAGGTCACCCAGCAGCCCGACTTCTCGAGCGGCCTCTTCGAGTGGACCACCGCCGATTAGTGGTTGGCGGACGCGGTCTGCCACCGCTCGAGCTTCGGGATCCCCTTGGTGAAGAGGCCGGCGATGAATCCGGGGAAGCCGAACTCCTTCAGCTTTCCCTTCACCAGCTCCTGCATCTGAACGACGCTGCAGTCGACGGTGAACTTGCCAGCGCTCCAGCAGTGACTGCAATACATCGTGCTGCGGCTGCCGTCGGCATTGGTGCCGCCGCCCTTCTCGTCGCGCTTCATCGGCATGCCGCAGCTCTGGCAGTTCTTGTGGTTCGCGGCCATCGGCGAGCTCCTCGCAATAGTCGGGGCCGCTGGATCGTAGCGCGCTGCCGCTGGCGGCACCGACTTCGTCGAGTCGGCGCGAGCCGCCCCGGCCGCGCTACTGTCCGGTCCTCCATTCGCAGTCCTCCGTCGCCGGAGCCCCGTCATGCGCCCGACGCTCCCCTTCCACCTCGCCTTCCCCGTGCGCGATCTCGCCTCGACCCGCGCTTTCTACGGCACCCTCCTCGGCTGCCCGGAGCTCCACGCTTCCGACGACTCGCTCGAGTACGACTTCTTCGGCCACCAGCTCGTGGCCCATGTCGCGCCCGACGAGGCGGCGCACAACGCGCGGCTCCACCTCATGGGGGACGACGATGTCCCTCCCCGCCACTTCGGCGCGCTCTTCGATTGGGAGGAATGGCCGCGCTGGGTGACACGGCTGCGGCTCGCCGGCGTCAAGTTCCTGGTCGAGCCGTGCGTTCTCGACAAGGGCCAACGCGGCGAGCAAGCCACCGTCTTCTTCGCCGACCCGAGCGGCAACGTACTCGAGTTCAAGTCGTTCCGGGACGGTCGCTGGAACGAGCGGCCACGGACCTCGGCGCCGAGCGCATCGCCGCCCGCGTGAAGAAGGGCACGGCGGTTGTGGTCACCCGATCGTTCGTTCAAACGACCGGCGCGACGTCCTTCATCACCTCGGCGAGCAGCGCCGTCGCGAAGCAGCCGGAAGGCAGGCGAAATCGGAAGACCAGCGTGCTCTCGCGTTCGAGCGCTGCCACGGAGAGCTCGGCCGGCGCGAAACGCAGCTCGCGCCGCTCGCCCCACAGCGCGAGTCCGGCGGGGCGAATGAGCCGCTCCTTGGGGACGGCCGATTCGGCGAAGACGGCTTGTTCGATCGCCCCGGGCTCGCCGTCGGCCAGCTCGACGCGCTCGCCGAAGAGTGGGCCGGTGGGGTGAAGGGCGAGGCTCGCCACCGCGGCTTGGTCGGCGGCGGGATCGGTGCAGCGACGTGGAGGCCCGCCTCCGGCCGCGTCGGCGAGCCAGTCGCCCGCGAGCGCACCGTCGATCCGCGCGAGCCGCTGCGCCAGCACGCGATTGAAGAGCAGCGCTTGCCAAGCCGAGAGGGCCATCCGCCGCATCGCCGGCGGCATCTGTCCGGCGACGTAGCCCTTCGGCTTGCCGCGCGCCAGCATCTCGAGCAGGCGCGCCTCGCTCGAGAGCCGCCCTGGTACCAGTGACAGCGCCTCGCGATAGGCGCGCCGTTCGTATGCCTTGCGGAAGGCGCGTGCGCGCGGGTCGCGCTCGGCGTCGCTCGGCGCGCCGAGCACGAGATCGAGCGCGCCCGCGGCGTCGCCGAGCAACAGGCGCCGTCCCACCTCGGCCGACTCGCCGCGCACGCCGAATCGCTGCGCACCGAAGAAGCTCGGCACGCCGCGCCGCGCGAGCACGTCGAGGATGGCGCGCGCGTTCAGCAGCGCCGTCTGCTCGTCACCGACGCCGCGCACGAAGAGCGTGAAGCGGTTGCCGGCGAGCTGGCCGGGATGGAGCGGCTCGGCATCGCGCGTGATCTCGACGATCTCGACGTCGCGAATCACCGCGGCGGAGAGCTTCGGCTCCTTCGCCCACGGCACCGAGATCCACTGGCGCGCGACCGCATCGGCATCCTTCATCCCGGCGACACCGACCTCCATCGCCGTGATGCCGACCGCCGCGCCGAGCCGCCGCTGCAGCTCCGGCGTCGAGATGCCGCGTTTCTCGACGAGGGCGCGCGCGAAGTCGCCGTTGCCGCTCGACGCGCGCGCCGCGATCTCCTCGACGACGAAGTCTTCGGGTCGCTCGCGCAGCACGCCGCCGATGCCGGGCAGGTCGGCGGTGAGGAAGGCGGGGGCGTCGCTCATGGGTTGTCGAGCAGCGCGACGCGCGCGAAGTGGAGCGGGATCGAGCCCTGCTCGATCAGCTCGGTGTGGAATCGCAAGTCGCTGTAGTCGGCGCCCCACGCGCGCCGGCAGTCGCCTTGCAGCTCGGCGATCTGCCGCTCGCCATAGAGGTAGGCGCACTGGTAGAGCGGTGAGTAGGTCATGTAGCGATCGACCTCCGCTTGCGCGGCGCTGCGCTCCAACCCCGCGTTCGCGACCATGAAGTCGACCATCTCCGCCGGCGTCATCGCGCGCAGGTGGAACTTGGTCGAGACGACGATGCGCGCCGCACGCAGCAGTCGCCAGAAGAGGTGGCCGATTCGCTCGCGCGGCGTCCGGAAAAAGCCGTGCTCGTCGAGGACCTTCTCGCAATGGACGGCCCACCCTTCGACGAAGAAGGGCGAATGCCACAGTTGCCGCTCGGGACGGCGCGTCGCGAAGAAGCCTTGCAGATGGTGGCCGGGGATCAGCTCGTGCGGGACCACGGTGCGCGACGAGGGCCGCGCGTTGCTGCGGAGCGCCTCCAGCTTGCGCGTCTGCTCCATCGCGGGCAGCGGCGTGCCGACGCCCATGAAGTTCTCGCCGTAGAAGCCGAAGGCGAGCGTCTTCTGCGTCTCCACATCGGAGAGCTTGAGGCGCCAGCACTCGTCGGCGAGCGCCGGAATCGGGAAGAGCTGCTGGTTCTTCGCGAAGGCCACCGCCTCCTCGGCCACCGATTGCACATAGAGCCGTTGCCCGCCGACCGGGACGGTGTCGCGCTTGGCGAGCTCGAGGCCGAGCTGCCAGTCGACGGCGCGCTCCTTCAGGTCGGGCTCCGGCACGAAGCCGGGCGCCGCGACCAGCAGTTGCGTCTCGTGCGTCATCTCGTCTTGCAGCGTCTGGAGCTGCGTCTCGCCGAACGTCAGCATCTCTTCGGGAGTGAGGTTGATCTGCTCGAAGGCGAGCTCCGCGGCGTAGCGGTCGTGGCCGATCGCGAACGGGTTGTTCTCGGCGCTCTTCTTCATCTCTTCGAGGAGCGTGCCGGTGAGCCAGGTGGTGAGCTCGCCGAGCGCGGTGCTTGCCGCTTTGGCGGGCTGCTCGACCCAGAAGGCGAGCAGCGGATCGGCCGGAGCGTTGCGTCGCGTCCAGTCGTCGAGCCACGCCTGCGACTCGCGCGCCCTTTCGGCGGCGAAGCGGACGGCGGCGGGCGACGGGCCGGCGTTCGACGTTCCCTCGCGTGCAGCCTTCACCACGCGCGCCACCTCATCGAGCCACGCTGCGATCGCAGGAGCGTCGAATGGCGCGCCATCGCGATCGACCTGTTC
>CAYRQC010000790.1:0-3272 GCA_964426265.1 uncultured Phycisphaerales bacterium
ACGCAAGTAGATCTTCGGAGCGTGAACGAGACGCTTCAGGCTGTTGCCCGACCACGGTTGGAGCTGACGCACCAGGAAGAGATCCGTCAGGACGTCGAGCCAGCGGCGCACCGTGTTGCCGGTGACGCCGAGCGAGGCCGCGAACTTCGAGGCATTCCACGCTTCGCCTTGTGCGTGGGAGAGCATCTGCCAGAACCTCGACATCGGCTGCGGCGGGAGGCGGAAGCCCAGAGCCGCAAGGTCGCGCTGGATGTAGGTCTGCACGAACGCCCCGCGCCATTCGAAGCTGGTGGCGTCGTCGCTCGCGAGGTAGCTCGTCGGAAAGCCGCCGCGAAGCCAGAGGCGGTCGATCACTTCTGACACACTCGTCGCCGCCGATGCAGTCGAAGCACGCGATCCAGTCGACGCGGCCGTGCCGCCCACTTCGATCAACGACAGCGGTGCGATCTCGAGATAGAGAATGCGACCCGCCAGCGACTCCGACGATTGCCGCAGCAGGTCGGGCGAGGCCGACCCCAAGATCAGATAGTGTCCCGTTCGTCGTCCCGCATGGATGCGCTCGTCGACCATGCTGCGCAGCAGCGGGAAGAGCTCGGGCCGGCCCTGGATCTCGTCGAGGACGACGAGCTTCTCCTGGTGGCGGACGAGATACTCCTCCGCCTGGATGAGCTTGCTTCGATCGGAATCGCGCTCGAGATCGAGATAGATGCTGGGACGACCGTGCTCGGTGGCGAGGAAGCGTGCGAGCGTCGTCTTGCCTACCTGACGTGGCCCGAGCAGCGCCACGACCGGGTAGTTCGCAAGCGCTCGCAGCGCCGTCGACCCGAGCCATCGATCGATCATCCTTGCAATTCTGTAATCTGATTGCGGAATTGCAAGGATGCCACGCAGCCCGCGACGCGCGTTCGGACGCGCCGACGTCGTAGCCCGTGTACGGATCACGTCGACGTAGGATGCCCGAGTCGGTACGCCGGGACCTGGAGCGCGCGCATGCAATCGCAACTTCGTTGGCCGCCACTTTCGTCGAGTTGCTTCGTCGCTCGCGTTGCCGGCACGCTGTTGATTTCGATCGCGATTGCCACTTCCGCGCGCGCGCAGCTCCTCGCCTGGGACGAGTTCGACGGCCACAATCGCGGCGGCTGGAAGCAGGCGGGCCTTGGCGAGTGGGCGAACGCGGGCGGCAGCGAGGCCGGCGGCTCGTGGTCGACGACGAGTGGCAACTCGTGGCGCCAGCTCGCGCGTTACATCGACGGTGGCGCCGTCTGGTACGCGCTCTCGATCAAGCTTGCCGCGCCGATCGACGGCTACGTGACGGTGGTGCCGGCCGATGTCGAGCGCGGCCAGATCAGCGAGCTCGGGTTCAACTCGGCGTACGGCTCGAAGGTGCCGATCTGGACCTCGACCCTCGGGATCGTGCACGCGGCGAGTGTGGGCGACGGCACGCAGCTCGTGACGTTGTTGCAGCGCTACGACCTCGATCGCGATGTGTGGAGTGCGTGGGCGACGAAGGGCGACGGGCGCGCGTTGCTCGACGCAACCGGGCAGGTGAGTGGGGCGCCGCTGGTGCACGACGCCGCGTGTCCGTGGCGGGGACTCGGCTGGATCTACCTCAGCAAAGGCAGCCCGCAGACCCTGTCGATCGAGCGCCTCGCGCTCGCCCGCACCGCGCGGGAAGCGCTCACCCCGGCCACCAGTGACGGATCGGTGCCTGGCCCAAACCCACCGGGTGCCCCGGGGAGCGACGGCCAGCCGGTCGGCTCCGCCCCAGGGACCGACCCATCGGGTGCTGCCCGAAGTGACGGATTTGTGCCTGGCACCAATCAACCGGGTGGGGGGGCTGCGACGTCCACCACGGGCATCGCCGATCTCACCTCGGCCGACTCGCCGCTGCGCAAGGGCGATGTAGTCAGCTTCTTCGGCGACTCGCTCACTTGGCAGGGCGGCTATGTCGATCTGTTGGCGCAGCAGCTCGCGGCGGCGAAGGCCGAGCTCGGCGTGAAGCTCCTCAAGCGCGGCATCAACGGCGGCAAGTCGAATGACCTGCGCGACGGTTGCGAGAACCTCTACGGCTGCACGCAGGCGCCGCTCGCGAAGGTGGTGAAGGACGACAAGGCGACCGTCGTCGTCATCACGATCGGGATCAACGATGTCTGGCACGGCGAGAAGGGCAACCCGCCCAAGGTCTACGCGGCGGCGCTGAAGGAGCTGGTGAAGGCGGCGAAGGCGGCCGGCGCGGCGGTGGTAGTCGGGACGCCGACGCTGATCGGCGAGAAGGCGCGCGGCAAGAATCCGCTCGACGCGCCGCTCGACGAGTACGCCGCGCTCGCGCTCAAGGTCGCGCGCGAGTCGGGTGCGGTCGGCGTCGATCTGCGCGGCGCTTTCTTCCGGGCGCTCGATGGCAAGAACGCGAACGATGACGAGAAAGGAATCCTCACCTATGACGGCGTGCACTTGATCGATGCTGGCAACCATCTGATGGCGAACGAGCTCGCCGCGGGGATCGCAAGTGCGCTGCGACAGGCGCGCGGCCTGAAGAAGAAGGCGGCGAGCGAGCCCGCGAAGAAACAGGAGGCGCGAGTGGAGCTGCCGCTGATCCCGTGGCCGAAGGCGATCGAGCGCGGCCGCGGCGAGCTGGTGTTCACGGTGCCGAGCGGGTGGAGCGGGGCGACCGCAGGTGCAACGGGCGCCACGCTCGATGGTGTCGGCGCGGCGCTGATCACGGCGCTGACACGAATTGCGCGAGGAACGACGGCGAACGGCGAGCGCGCCGTCGTCGTGAGCTCGCAAGGGGAACGAAAGGCTGCCGGCAGCCATGGTCTCGAGCTGGCGATCGACGCGTCCATGCCCTCCGAGGCCTACCGCCTCACGATCGACGACCGGGTTCGGATCGAAGGTGGCTCACCGCGCGCCGTGGCGTGGGGCGGCGCGACGCTGTTGCAGCTTGCGGGCGCCAGCGAGGTGGTCGCAACGTTGGGCGACGCGGGTGGCGTGGGCAGCGAGGCAGCCTCACCGCGTACGCCTGTGGGTAGTAGTGCAAATCGACACGCCACGGAGCGCGCAACCATCCGCCTCCCCAAGCTCACCATCCGCGACGAGCCCGACTGCAGCTACCGCGGCCTGCTGATCGACGTAGCTCGCCAACCCCACACACTCGCCAGCCTGAAACAGATGGTCGAGCTTTGCCGGCTCTACAAGATCAACTTCCTGCAGCTCCATCTCACCGACGACCAGGCGTTCACCTTCCCGTCCGCGGCGTTCCCCAAGCTCGCGAC
>CAYRQC010000791.1:0-5933 GCA_964426265.1 uncultured Phycisphaerales bacterium
GCGGCTGTTCGCGGGGGCGGAGCGGGGTGGGAGGTAGGGGCGGCGGCGAACGACAAGTACGACGGCCGGCTGCGTTGGCTCGACGCGTAGCTCGCGCCGTTTCTTGTCTGGCTGGAGGATGCGAAGCGCCGCACGATGCCGCTCCTCGTGCGCGTGCCGGGTCGCGCGCCGGGAGTCATCGACTCGTTGATGTCGTTGCTCGACGTCATCCCGACCGTCATGGCGATGGTCCTGGAGCTGACCAATCGTCGATTCCTGGCGCAGCGGCGCATCGCCGCCACCGCTGTCGCGCCGCGGAACTGCCCGAGGTGCGAGCCGATGGCGAAGCCGAACGAGTAGATGCCCTACCCTTCGACCCGGAACGGTTCTCCGCTTGGGGAAAAAACCACTCACTCGAAGTGGAGCGCCAAGGGCTTCGTCGCGGAGATGCCGCGGGCGGCGCCGGGATCGAGGAGCAGGACCTGGACGTTGAGGTCGAAGCTCGCGGTACCTGCTGGGAGCTCCTCTTCGCGCCACATCCGGCCGAGGTCGTCGAGGATGATCAGCTCAGGAGCGAAGGCGAGTGGCAGCACCTGCAGCTCGCAGCCGGGCTTCACCGGCACCGAGCCGGTGCCGCTGCCGACGAAGAGGAAGCCGATGGCGTTGGCAAGACCATCGAGGAGCTCGACCGCGAACGGGCGGTCAGGGGTCGGGCAGCCAGTGCCCCTCAGCGTCGGGACGATGCCGCCCGTGCCGGGACAATCGCTGCCGTAGCTGGTGAAAGTGCCCTTGCAGTGCGGCTCCAGGATGAACGCGCTGCCGACGCCGTTCACGCTGCCGCGCCCGATGATGCGCCCTTCATTGTCGATCCCGCTCGCACCTTCGAGCACCCATCCGGACGCCGGATCGACGAACGTGTTGAGATCCGTGACGACACCATCCCGCCAGTGAAATGCGCTCGGCGTGCCATTAACCGTTGTGTAGTTGCCGACGATCTCGCCGAAGTCGTTGATGCCGAGCGCCGCGGAGGTTCCGGCGGGAAAGTTATGCGCAAACGGCGCTATGCGCCGGAAGGCTGCCTCGGCGATCAGACCGGGGTGACGTTCGAGGAGGGAATGCAACACCACTCTTTCGAAACCCGACATGCATCCGAACTTGCGGTGGTGGTCAGCGCGAACCTGGCGCACGAGGCTCACTCAACTCGCGACGAGCCGGTCGATCTCCTGGTTCTCGAACCAGGATTCGATCAAGGACTGGAGATCGGCGCCGGCGGCAGCGAGCGAATCAACCATGTCAATGGCCTCGAACATTCCGACGACGACGCTCGCGATCGCTCGTCACTGCTTTCCAACTCGGCCGCTATTCCTCGACTTGGCGTGAGAGAGATGCTCGCGGATCAATAGGTGCGCGGCGCGGTCGGCGGCCGCGGGGCCGCGCGCGATGCCGCCGTTGGTGGTGACGAGGACCGCGAAGTCGGCGGCAAGCCCGATCTTGACGACAGAAAACCACATCCGGTTCGTCCCGGCGTGCACGAGCGCGGTGCCGTCGCCGCCGGCCCAATCACAAGTGTCCACAACCCATCCCATCGCGTAGCGCTCGGCCGGCCCGTCGAAGGGGGTATGCAGCCTGCTCGTCGTTGCGGCGTGCAGCGTGATTGCGCCGACTTCCACATCGCCTTTTGCACAGCGCAGGTGGAGGCTCACGAACTTGCCCCAGTCGGCGAGAGACAAGGAGCAGGTGCCGGCAGGCGCCAACGCAGGCACGTTGCCGTCCTGCGCGCCTGGCTCGATCGGCAAGCCATCATCGTCATGGCCGCGCGGCTGGTCGATCCGACCGGCACTGCCCGTCGCGGCGAACCGGGCCGTCGTGATCCCGAGCGGCGTGAAGAGCAGCTCCTGCATCAGGGCCTCGTACGACTTGCCTGCAGCCGTCTCGGCGACGTGGCCCGCGATCACGAACCCGGCGCTGCTGTAGAGGAATTCGGTGCCCGGCGCGTGGACGGGGCGCCACGAAAGCACGGCTTGAACCAGCCTTCGGCGCTGTTCGGTTGGCGTCCCCCGACGCGCGAGGCACATCGCCCCCACACCATCGCGCTCCGTGTCGTCCTCCAGGCCGGCACGGTGCGTCAGGAGTTCGACCAGCGTCACGTCCGCGTAGCCCTCGTGGATTGATCCCGCGAGCTCCGGCAGGAGCGCGGGCAGCTTGGTCTCCCAAGCGAGGTCGCCGCGCTCGATCAGCAGTGCGACGAGCGTCGCGGTCATCGCCTTCGTGCAGGAACCGAGGTTCCAGCAGTCGTCGATCACGACCCGCTCGTCGTGTCCCGCGGCACGCACGCCCGTGACCCACGCCCCTTCGAGCCCATCGCAGGTCACGATTGCCCCGCCGAGGGCAGGGAGATCCGCCCCTGCCCGGACGGCCTCGAGCTTTCCCGACACGTCCGTGCTGTCGCTCGCGACCGCCGCCGCGGCGATCGCAATGACACAACACCACTGTCCGATCGTCATGGCGTGCGACTCCTGCTGCCCGCGTACGGACTTCTCGCCGTACGGGCACGCTTGCAACACCGCCATCTCGATCGATTGGCATTCGGTAGCTCGGTGCTCGAAACATGCAAGTGACACTGTCGCAGCGCCGTGTTGGGTGCCTGCGCTTGCGCCCAGGGATTCCCGAATGAAATACGAACGATCGCATCGATGATCCGCCACCGGGCGAGTTCCAGCGTGGCTTGCTACATCCAGTCCGATTCTCAACCAGGAAGTTCACCCGGCGCGATGGGCCTGATCAACGCGCTCCTGCGGCCGGTTTCGACGCGCGACCGATCATGTCGGCCCACTCCGGAACCTGATCGACGATCGCCTTGGCAAGCCCGCCAGGTTCGTCGGTGCTTCGCGGTCATCGACTCATGTGTGGACTCAGCTCTCCGGTGGCGTCAACCACCGTGCCTTCGCGCGTTGGAGGAACGTCGGCTTTGCGCGCGGCTCGCCGCCGGTCACCGTCGCTCGCCCGGTGCAGCCTCGCGACGAGCCGGTCGACTTCCTTGGTTTCGAACCAGAGATCGATCAGGGAGCGCAGATCGGCGCGGCCGGCATCGGGCGAATCGAGCGTCTCCATCGCCTTCCGGTGCCACGTCGCACGCTCTGCCTTGGGCACGTATTGCATGAGATCGGCATAGGTGTACTTGCTCGGGCACGCAGTGAAGTCGGCCCAGGCCGCGTCGAGCGCCGCGGCGGCGCATAGCACGCTCAGCGGCGATCTGCAAACGGTGTGGAACGTTTCCACGACCGAGGCCCGCGACCGCAAGCGCTTGCTGCGTACGCTGATCGAGGAGGTGCAACTTCGTACGGAGCCGACGCGCCACCTGGTGCGAATCGTGTGGAAGGGTGGCGCGACGACCGACCGCGACATCGCGCGATTGCGTGGTGGTCAATTGACGGCGACGAGCGAGGACTCCATCGACCTGGTGCGCAAGCTCGCGGTGGATCTGGACGACGCGCAGATCGCGCGCACCCTCAACCGACAGGGACGTCGCAGCGGTCTCGGCCGCGCCTTCACGAGCGTCGCAATCCGCGCCATGCGCCATCGGAGCGACATCCCAGGCCACTCCCACCGCGTCGCGAAGAATCCGAGCGATGGCCTATGCGCCCGACGACGTCGATACCTTCGAGCTCGAATGCCGCTGCGGTCCCTACCGCGGCACTGTCGACCTCAACGTCCCGAACGTGAGCCCCGAGCACGACCACCCGGCCGGCGGAGCGCCCGAGAAAAAGTGATGCCGACGCGCGCTCACTCCTTGCCCGCGCCGAGCCGTGCGACTTCGTCCTCACCCGGCAGGCCGAAGGAATGGAGGACGCCGGTCGACTTCTTTGGGAAGTAGGTCTCGAAGTCGGCGTCGTTGAAGAGCGTGTTGCCGCTGCCGACGTAGACGCGGCCGCGTGAGACCGACGGGCCCGACCAGACCGGGCCGAGTTCGAACTCCTTCAGCACGGCACCCGTCGCGGCGTCGAGCGCGACCAGCTTTCCGCTCGCGGCGGTCGTGAAGTAGAGGACGCCGTTCGCGACGGCGATGCCGGACGCGACCGGATCGCCGACGTCGGTGTAGACCGCGGCGGGTGGCGTGCCGAGCTGCGCGACCGTCGGCCGCTCGTGGCGCCAACGCTCCGACTTCGTGTCGAGGCTGATCGCGACCACGCGTCCGGCCGTCGGCGGATTGGCGGCCTCCGCGGGCGTCTCGGTCGAGCCCATGCGCAGCGCGTCGATGCCGTTGGTGAAGATCGAGGTGCCGTCGGTGGCGCAGCCGGTCTGCAGGCCGCCAATCGGGCTCGGCAGCGCGAGCATGCGCGGATCGGGCTTCGGCGCGAGCGGATAGGCCGGCGCGCCGGTGTAGATCGGCGTGTGCGCGACGATCGTCCCGTCGTCCGCCTTCAGCACGTAGAAGCCGCCGTTCTTGCAGCCGACGCCGACCACTTGCGTCGGCTTGCCGTCGATCGGGAGCGAGTAGATCTTCGGCGTGTCGCCGATCGACTGGTCCTTGTATCGGCTCTCTTTCGGGTCGTAGGCGCGCATCGCGTTGGTCCAGACGTCGCCGGGGCTGATCTGTGTCACCCAGTTCTCGGCGCCGTCGGTGACGTCGAGCGCAATGACGGCGCACGACTCGCGCGTGTCGGCGCGCGGGTCGTCGTCGGTCGGCCAGCGCGGCGCCGTGTTGACGTCGGTGCCGAAGAAGAGCTGGCGGTGGTAGGCGTCGTACGACGGCGTGCACCAGACGCAGCTCGTCGCCGGCCCGAAATAGAAGACGTGGTCGCCCCAGCTGTCCTTGATCGTGATCGGCGGCTTGAGCGCCTCGGGCTTCGGGCCGACGTCGTACTTCCAGAGGAGGTGGCCGTTCTTCGGGTCGAGAGCCGCGACGAAGCCGCGGCCCGTGCAGCCGCGGTAGCCTGGGAAGGCGGCGATCACCTGCTCGAGCGAGCCGCCGGCGACGATCAGCTTGCCGTCGGCGAGGATCGGCGACGCGAAGATGGCGTTCGACGGATGGGCGCCGGGAAACGGTTCCGCGCGCGCGTTCAGCTTCCAGCGCTCTGCGCCCGTCTTGCGATCGAGCGCGTAGACGAAGCCGCCGAGGTCGCCGAAGAAGACGCTGTCGTCGCTCACGAGCGCCGAGTCGAGGATCCCGTCGGGCGCGTTCTGGAAGCGCAGGTTGCGGACGGTCGCCGGATCGGTCGGCGTCGGCGCCGTCGCGCCCGTCGGCGTCGAGTGCGACGGATTGCGGTACGACCAGCGCACCGTGCCGTCGGGCCTGAGCTTGTAAAATGTCGGATCGGTCGCCGTGCCGAAGTAGACGAAGCCGTCGACGACGATCGGCGTCGCGTGGATCACACCGATCTCGACGCCCGAGCCCTCCGCGGGAAAGCGCCACTTCACGGCGAGCTGGCCCGCGTTGCCCGGCGCGATCACCTTTTCACCGCGATTGCAGCGCGAGCCGACGACGTCGCAGTTGTAGGTCGGCCAGTCCTGAGCCTGCGCGGGCAGCGCGGCGGCGAGGAGGACGATCGCGAGAAATGCAGCTCGAACCCGGTCGGCCATGCGGAGACTCCTTCGCCGCCGCATACGCCAGACGCGCAGAGCGGGTTCGACGATTATCTCACCGTCGCAGCGGGTGCATGCCAAGTTCGAGCGCCGTGTCGCTGGGCGCATCGCACGCCGCTCGACGTCTGCGCGGCCCGCGCGTCTGCCTTGAGCCCGAGCGACTCCGCGACCCTCTCGTAGACCTCCTGCGGCCGCGCCGAACCACCCAGCGCTCGGACGGCATCGAGGAGCGGACCGAACATGGTCAATAGGTTCAGGCCCGCCTCGATGCCGATCTCACGCAGGTCGAGGTGGCTGCCAAGCTCCGGAAGCCGCAGACCTGGGTCAGCAAGTGCGAGCTGGGCGAACGCCGCGTCGACTTCGTCGAGCTG
>CAYRQC010000792.1:0-6139 GCA_964426265.1 uncultured Phycisphaerales bacterium
CGAGCTGATCAAGCTCGCCAAGTACAATAAATCGAATGATCCGAACGGCGGTGGTGGAGGTGATCCCTCCGATCCGAAGGACGGCAACCAAGGCAAGAAACCGAAGCCACGCGAAAAGTCGCAGGATCCGTCGGAGCTCACGCGCCAGCCGGATCAGCCAAAACCCGAGGATGGTGAGCAGCGCAAGCCCGAGGGCAAGAAGCCCGAACCGAAGGACGGCGAGCCGAAGGACGGCATGGCCAACCCCGACCTCGGCGAGCAGCGCAACGACGAGCGCCTGCCGCCCCCCGGCGAGACCGGCGTGTTCGAGCGCACCGATCTCGCGGGTCGCTGGGGCATGCTCCCACCGAAAGAAGCCGAAGAGCTGCAACGCCGCAGCGCCGACGAGTTCCCGCAGCGCTACCGGACCTGGATGGAGCTCTATTTCCGTCGAGTGAGCCGGTTGCCGTCGCGCGATCAGTGAACCAGGAGCGATCCAGGAGAACAGCCATGAATCTGCGACTGCGAAAGGGCTTGGCGTGGACGCTGGCGGGCATCGTGGCGATTGCAGCGGCGCCGTCGGCGCGCGGTCAGGCGATGGATCCCGACGCCGAGCGCGCGCGCGAGCTGGTCTTCCGCATCCGCAGCTCGATGCGGGAGATCGACGCGTTGCTGTTGAAGGGTGCTCAGCCCGAGAAGATCGAGCAGGCGCTGGCCGCGAACCAGAAGCGGATCGACGAGCTGCTGAACGAGACCGAGTCGAAGTCGAAGGCCGTCGTGCAGAACATCGACGAGCTGATCAAGCTCGCCAAGTACAAGAAATCGAACAGCCCGAGCGGCGGTACCTGACCGGGCGAGAGCTGTGATCCGGAGGATCACAAGAAGCACTCGCAAGGCCAGCAGGGGAAGCAGCCCAAGCGCGAGAAGACGCAGGATCCGCAGGAGCTCGCGCGTCAGCCGAACCAGCAGAAGCCCGGGGACGGTGAGCAGCAAAAGCCCGTCGGCAAGAAGCCCGAGCGCAAGGACGGCGATCCGAAGGACGACAAGGCCAACCCCGACCTCGGCGAGCAGCGCAACGACCAGCGCCTGCCGCCCCCCGGCGAGACCGGCGTGTTCGAGCGCACCGATCTCGCGGGTCGCTGGGGCATGCTCCCACCGAAAGAAGCCGAAGAGCTGCAACGCCGCAGCGCCGATGAGTTCCCGCAGCGCTACCGGACCTGGATGGAGCTCTACTTCCGTCGAGTGAGCCGGTTGCCGTCGCGCGATCAGTGAGCGCGGATCACCAGCCGGACAGGTGTCGGATACGAGCCGGAAGACCATGGACCTCATGAGGCGAGCCCAGACGATCGCCAGGAAGAGCGCGGTCGTACTCACGATCGGTGTGGCGCTGGTGGTGCTTGGCGCCGCAGGTGCTCGTGCGGTCGCATCGGTGGCCGGCTCGTCCGCCGGCGCAACGGTCGCCGCAACCAGCGCCGCCGCGCCATCGTCCATGGCGCGGGATGACCGCGGAAGTGCGACCTTCGACTCGTGGGGCGGCGGCCGTGAGGTAGGCCGGGCCCGTCACCTGGTCGACGGCGCGATCGGCTGGCTCGCCCGGACGGTGCGCCCCAACGGTGCCGTCGAGATGACGGCGTCGGACAAGCAACCGACGATCGCCGCGACGGCCCTCACCCTCCTCGCGTTCATGGCGAGTGGCCACACCGCCGAAGAAGGGCAGGACGGCCACGGCGCACCCGTGCGGGCGATGGTGGGGTGGCTGCTCGAGAAGGCGAGCTTGCAGTTGTGCATCTGCACCGAGGTCGCCGGCGAGCACTTCGTCGCCAAGTTCGCCGACCCCACCTTCACCACTTCACAGATGCACGGTCACGCCTACGCGACCTGGGCGATTGCCATGGCCGACGGCATGTCGTTCGGTGCCGAGAACGACGAGCAGCGCAAACGGCTACGCAAGACGCTCCAGGCCGCCGTTCACGTGATGGAGAAAGCCCAGTCGGAACAGGGCGGTTGGGGCTACGAGCTGCAGAACGACAAGACGCACGAAGGCTCGGTGACCGTCACGGTGCTGCAGGCGCTGCGTTCGGCGAAGGAAGCGGGCATGAGCGTCAGCGTGCGCTGCATCGCCGACGCCGTCGGGTACCTGCGCAAGTCGCAGATCACGGCGTCCGAAGATCCGCGCTACGGCGCGTTCCGCTATCGCCTGGGCGAGACGGAGACCTCGTTCGCGCTCGCGGCGGCGGCGGTCTCCTCGTTGAACCTCACTGGCGAGTACGACAGCAAGCGGGTCGACCTCGGCATCGACTACATGCGCCGGAAGGATCCGCTCGCACGCTTCTCGCTCGAGGAGGAGAAGTGGCGCTGGTACGGCCGCTTCTACGCGACGCAGGCGTACTGGCAGTACAAGGACCTGCGCTGGTTCCGCGGCTGGTATCCCTCCCTCGTCGAGAGCGCCGAGCGCGAGGTCGATGACGACCACTTCTCCGACCCGACGTTCGGCGACGTCTATGCCACGGCGATGGCCGTGCTGACGCTCGCCATCCCGTTCGGCTACCTGCCATCGTTCCAGCGGTGAATCTCGCAGCGTTGCTGCTCGCCGCCGCGTTCGGACAGGGGCCCGAGGTCCGGTTCGAAGTGCGCGAGCTGTCGGGCGTGGCGGCACAGCAGCTCCCGGTGACGCTCTCCGCCGTGCTGGCGCCGAGCCTCTTCCATGACGACGACGTCTGCGTCGTGCTGCGAGAGGCGGAGCCGAGGATCGTGCCCGCGCAGCTCGATGTCCTGTCGCGCCACGGCGACGGCTCGATCCAGCACGCCCTCGTCACCCTGCCGCTCGACCTGTCGCCGCGCTCGACGCGCGAGATCTACCTGGTGCCATCGCCGGCAACGCCGCTCAGCGGCGCGTTCGTCGAGGCGGGGGCCCCGGCTCCGGCCGCGGTGGCAGTCGAGCTGGTCGATCGCGTCGGCGTCCATTTCACGCTGATCCTCGAGCTGCCCGCCGCCACCGACGCGGCGAGTGTCGGGCCGCTCGCCGGACCGCTCGCGGAGGAGGTCGAGCGGGTCGGCAGGCTGCACTCGGCGAAGGGCGAGCTGGCCAATCTCGAAGTGCGCGCGCGCTGGCGGCGGCTCGCCGGAGTGGGAGGAGCACGCGTGGAGGTGGTCGTCGAGAACACACCGCCGCCACGCGCGGGAGGCCCGGCGCCCGACGATGTCGAGTTCTCGCGGCTCGCCATCCTGGCGGGCGATGAAGTGCTCGCCGACCTGCACGACGGTGTCGTGCATGACCGGACGCGTTTCGTCGTGCGCCGGCATGTCGGGGCGACGCCGCCGCGGCTCATGGTGCGCGAGGATCTCGGCTACCTCGAGCGCAACGGCTGGCTGCCGCCGTACGACGCGTCGCAGCCGCTCGCCGAAGGGAAGGCGGCCGAGCTCGCGCGGCGCATCGTCGGTTCTTCGATGAACGGTGACGTCGATGGGGCGACCTGGCCGTGCGGCATTCCGCTCGACCCCGGCCCGATCGCGCGCTACATGCCATCGACCGGCGATCGCGGCGACATCGGCCCGATCCCGACCTGGGCCGCGATCGCGCTCAACTCGCGCAGCATGGTCGCCGAGGACGTGCTCTTCGCCGCCGACCAGAACGGCGCCGGGTCGTTCCCGATCCATGTGCGCGCCGAGGATGGCGTGATGGGGCTCGAGTTCGGGCCGGCGAAGGCGATCGAGAAGCGGCAGGGGCGGCTCAAGTGCCCGCGCGTCGCCGATCGCGCGCACGCGCCGCTGCTCGGCTACGTGACCTTCCTGCTCACGGGCGAGCGGTTCGCCGAGGAGGAGCTGGCGGCGGAGGCGGCCTACTGCTTCTACGACTGGCCGCACGACGGCCGCTACCGCTACCCCGGCTCGCGCGACTTCGCCTGGTCGCTTCGCACCACGATGCTCGCGGCGAAGCTCCTCCCCGATGCCCATCCGCGCAAGGCCTACTTCGGGGAGCGGATGCGCGCCGAGCTCGCGCGGCTGCACGAGGTGATCGCGCAGTCCGACTCGCCGTTGCACGCGTGGGGCTCCGGCAGCTTCGAGTCGAGCGGCCGCAAGTCGTGGCCGTGCGCGACGCAGTGGAGCGCGTGGCAGGCGACGTGGATCGCGGGGTCGCTCTGGTGGACCGATCGACTGCACGACAACGCCGACGCGCGCTTCCTCTATGAGTGGCTGATGGCCTACTACGTCCGCGCCTACGCGGCGGTCGGCGAGTCATGGACGGCGCCCGACGGCACGCGCGTCGTGTGGGAGAGCGGCCATCACGCGCTGGCCTACTCGTTCCCGGTCGCGACCTACGTCCCGACCATCGTCCAGGGCGACTGGAAGCAGCTTCCGGAGAGTCGCCACTGGATCGGCACGTTCGCCGAGGGGCTCTGGTGGCTGCGGGTCAACCTCGACCACGAGTTCGAGCCGGGCAAGTTTCCGCCGCTCCCGATCGGCGCCGACGGCGTGCCGAGCCAACCGCCGGAGCGGTGGCTGCCGAACGGGCCGTACAGCGCGCCGCCGCAGCCCGCGCGTAGCTGGATCGTCTACGCGATGCACTGGCTCAGTGCGATCGTCGCGGCCGATGAGCTGCCGGGTGGCGCCGCGATCGAGGCGGCGGTGCGCCCCGCGATCGAGTCGGAGATCGGCGAACCGGGGCTGCGCATGAGCCCGAAGTTCGCGACGCGGAAGGTGGCGACGCGGTAGCTCGCGCACCGCTCAGCTGCGTCGGAACTCGCGATCGCGGCCGATCAGACCACGCGTCGGGAAGGTGACGCTCCGGCCCTCACCACGCTCGATGCGGCCGATGGTGCTCGCCTTCGGCCAGCCCCGCCGTCGCAGCGCGGCCAGCGTCGCGTCGACCTTCGCCGGCGCGACCACCAACACCATGCCGACACCGAGGTTGAAGACGCGGTGCATCTCCTCGTCGGTGACCTTGCCGTGCTGCTGGAGGAACGCGAAGACCGGCGGGATCGCGGGCGGCGTGTCGATCACGAAGCGGAGGTCGTTGGTGGCCGCGCGCAGCAGGTTGAGATAGCCGCCGCCCGTGATGTGCATGGCGGCGCGCGGCCGCAGGTCGAGTGCGGCGAGCTGGCGGAACTGCGGCACGTAGATGTGGGTCGGTTCGAGCAGCTCGGCGCCGAGCGTGCGTCCGAACTCCGCGACCGCCATTCCCGGATCGAGCTTGCGCCGCTTGAAGCAGATTTCGCGGACCAGTGTGAAGCCGTTGCTGTGGACGCCGCTCGCGGCGATGCCGAGCAGCACGTCGCCCGGCTCGATGCCCTGGCCGTTGCTGATGTGCTCCTTGGCGACCGTGCCGATCGCGGAGGCGGCGAGGTCGAACCCCTGGCCGGGCCGGAGCCCGCGGACCATGTCGGGGAGCTGCGCGAGCTCGCCGCCCGGGATCGAGATGCCGGCCTGCTTGGCGCCGTGGTAGAGGCTCTTGCCGATCTGCTCGCCGATCGTGGCCGGCGGCGCCTGCATCGCGATGTAGTCGACCAGCGCGACCGGCAGCGCACCGACGCAGAGCAGGTCGTTGACGTTCATCGCGACGCGGTCGATGCCGATGCCGGAGTAGTCACCCACCGCTTCGGCGATCAGGATCTTGCTGCCCACACCGTCGGTGGTGAGCGCGATCCCGACCGGTAGTCCGATGTCGAGCACGCTCGCGTAGTAGCCGTTCGGGATGAGTGGACGCTGGCCGGCGGCCGGCAGCGCCTCAGTCCGCTTGACCCAGCGCAACAGCGCCCCGAGAAACGACTCCTTTCGATCGAAGCTGACGCCGGATCGCTCATAGGTTGCGGCACCGCTCGGCTTAGTCATGGGCGCGAATCGCTCCGTGTCGGGCATTGGAGAGCCGTCCCGCTGGGTACCGGCCAGGACTCCGAGGGCGCGGCATCTTACGCAGCGGTTGGCCAGACCTTTGCGAATGGAGGTCGACGCTTCCGGGGGAGCGCGAGGACGCGCGCCGTGTTTCCTCGGCTCGCGATCCGATTCGGAGTGGGGACTACACAACGACGCCTGCTGGGAGTGGAGCATGACATCGATTTGCGAGCGACGGTCGGCCCAACTGGGTCTGGTCGCGGCGACGCTGCTGCTGCTGTCGGCATGCGGTGGTGGTGGCGGCGGTGGTTCGGCGGGAACGACCAGCAAG
>CAYRQC010000793.1:0-3780 GCA_964426265.1 uncultured Phycisphaerales bacterium
GTGGGCCAGCTCGTGGACGGCCGTCTTGTCGAACGCGAACTGGCCGCGCAGCTCGGAGCGCGGCGAGAGCAGCGTGAAGACATCTCCGAAGCAGACGCCGAGCGCGCCGAAGCCGGTGAAGCCGACGGTGCGTGCCGAGAAATCGTCGTGGTGAGGGAAGCACTCGACGCGCACCTCGTGGTCGGGCTCGAAGCCATACCGCTTGCACAGGTCGGGCCAGACGCGTGCGTAGATCTCGTCGAGCAGCGGCACCAGCACGGGGCTCTCGATCGGATGCATGACGTAGGTGAAGGTGCCGCGCCGCACCTCGACGAAGCCGGCCAGCTTCTTCAGCGCATCCGCGACATTGTCGGCCAGCATGTAGGGCACGCGATCGCGGCGGCGGAACTCGGTCATCATCGCGAGCGCCTGTGCGAGATCGCCGGTGTTCACCAGGCAACGGGCGAGCCCGACGTAGCTGTAGCTCCAGGTCGGGTCGAGCTGGATCGCGCGCTGGTAGATCGGGATCGCCTCGCGGAAGCGATAGAGGTAGTTGAGCGCGTCGGCGAAGCGACAGACCGGCTCGGCGTCCTCGGGCCGATGGGTGAGCAGCTCGGCGAGGACCTTCTGCGACTCGGGCTTGCGACCGAGGATCCAGAGCGCCGCCGCCTTGACTGCGAGCGCGCCGCTGTGGGGCGGGCACTCGCGCAGCGCATGCTCCGCGGCGTCGAGCCCCTCACTCGCCCGCTGGTCGAGCAGCAGGATCTCGCCGCGCACCGACCAGGCGTCGGGGCTGCGCTCGTTGATCGCGAGCGCATCGTTGATCGCCGCGTCGGCGTCGTCCGACTCGTAGCGGAAGAGCTTCGCGCGCGCGCGCTCGACCAGCGCCTCGACGCTGCTCTTGTCGATGCGCATCGCGACTTGCAGCGCGTCGAGCGCCGGGATGTCATCGCCCCCGGAATGGCCGATGCGGTAGGTCCGACCGAGCAGCAGCAGCGCCTCGCCCTGGCGCGGGTCGCTCGCGTCGCGCAGCCGCTTCTCGAGCGGTGCGAGCAGCTCAGCGGCCGCCTCGCAATGGCGGAGCGCCACCAGCGCGCGGGCGTATTCGAGCAGGAACGCCGGCTCCGCGGCGGGCGCGCCGCGCTCCTTCGGGAGCAGGTCCTTCAGTGCCGTGGCGAAGAACTTCGACGCCTCCGCGCGCCGGCCGGTCTCGGTGAGCAGGAGCACGCGGCGGCTCGCGATCGGCGTGAGAGCGCGGTCGTCCGACGGGCTGTTGGCCACCGCGAAGTCGAGCAGCTCTCCGCAGGCGTCGTACTGGCCGCGCTCGCAGGCGAGATCGAAGGCGGCGGCGGCCCAGGAGAGGAGCAGTGCGCCGCCCGCCGCGGCACCCTTGCGGGCCAGGTCGAGATCGTGCTGCGCCTCTTCGTAGCGCCCCTTGCGCCGGCGCAGCGTCGCGCGCAGCGTGAGTGCGCGCACCGAGTCGGGGAAGTCGGCGAGGTATTCGTCGAGCGGCTCGGCGGTGTCGCGTCCGAGCTGGCCGCGCTGCAGCGACGTCTCGAAGGCCGCGAGATCGGCGAGATCGTCCGGGCCCTCGACGTTTTGCACGTTTTGCGGGTGACGTGCGCCGAAGGCGTTCGGTGCACCTGGTGCGCCCCATGGCTGCGCCGCGCGCACCGCTGTCGGGAGCGGCGGCACGGTGAGCAGCAGCGCGGCGACGCTCGTCAACCACGATCGGTCACCGCGGAACGAGAGACGATTCATGCGCACGAGCCCTCACGCGTTGTCACGATCACACCCGATGTCTCGGCCCTTCCGCCACGAACCGTGGGTCACGACGCATGCGGCCGGAACGACGCCGGATCTCCGACCCACGCCGTCCCGTCGCGGAACTGCTCCCGCTTCCAGATCGGCGTACGCGACTTGATCTCATCGATCACGAAACGGCACGCCGCAAATGCCTCCTCGCGGTGGGGCGCCGCCGCGACGACCGCCACCGAAGCCTCACCGAGCGGAACGTCGCCGAGGCGATGGCGCGCCTCGACGCGCACGCCGGGAAAGCGCGCGACCGCCTCACCGAGGATCTCGGCGAGGCTTCTTTCGGCCATCTCGGGGTACGCCTCGTAGTGCAGGGAGTTCACCTCCTTGCCGTCGCTGTGAAGGCGCGCAGTGCCGAGGAACGTGCAGAGGGCGCCTGCCTCGACGGTCGCGACCGAGCCGAGTAGCGAGTCGACGTCGATCTTCGCGACGACCAGCCGTGTGCCTTCGCCGGCACTCATCCCTGCACCACTCCGTTCTCCGCATTCACGTCGACACCCATCCGGGTCCGCATGGCGTCCTGGCGCTCAACCGCCGGACACCGGCGGCAGCAGCGCGACCTCGTCGCCGTCGCGCAGCAGCTCGTCGTTCCGGCCGATCGCCCGATTGCGCGCCGCGGCGTGCGGCACCGTGCTGAGGAACGGGTGCCGTACACGCAGCATCGCGAGCAGCTCGCCGAGCGTCGTCCGATCGGCGAGATCAGCAATCGTCCACTCGCGCGCTCCGGCTCGCTCGGCGAGTCCCGCAAAAAGCTGCACGCGCACTTTCATCGGAGCGCTGGCCGGTGGGACACGCATGCCATCGAAGCGAGTGCCTCCATCAGAACGGCAGGTCGTCCTCTTGCGCTTGAGCGGGGGGCGCATCATTGCGCGGTGAATCGCTGCGCGCCGAGTCGTTCCGCGGCGCCGGTTCGCCACTGTCGAAGGTGTCGGGCGGCGGTCCGCTCTCACTGCCCTCGGTGTCCGTTGTCGTCGAGCGACCTCCGCCGGGGGCGCCACCGATGAACTGGAGATTGTCGGCGTTCACGCGGAAGTCCCGTCGCTTCTGGCCTTGCTTGTCGGTCCAGTCGTTCATCTGGAGTCGT
Organism: uncultured Phycisphaerales bacterium; assembly: GCA_964426265.1. Lineage (GTDB taxonomy): Bacteria > Planctomycetota > B15-G4 > B15-G4 > SIAN01 > SIAN01. The sequence goes on from CAYRQC010000793.1 coordinate 2,879, forward strand.
CCCTCGACCAGGACCTCGCGGCCCTTCGCCAGGAACTTCTTGGCAGCCTCGGCGCTGCGGCCCCACACGTTGGCGTCGATGTAGAGCACTTCCTCCTTCTTCTCTTCCTTGGTGCGATAGGTGTGGTTGACCGCCATTCGAAGCGTCGCAACGGCCATTCCAGAGGCCGTGTAACGCAGGTCCGGGTCCTTGGTCAGGCGTCCAACCAGCAGGATCTTGTTCAGCTCAGCCATGGTCGTCGTGCTCCTTCGTGAAGTCGGGGGATCTTACGAGGCGCCCGCGATCCCTTTCAGCTCGCCTTGCGGCGACGCCGAAACGAAGGGGTGCGAGGTGCCTCATGTCGTACTTGCGGACTCCAAGACGTCTCCCGAAGTCACTGGTGACATCGAAAGTGGGCGGTCGCACTCGGGCGACGCTGCGCGGGCTCTCCGCCGGCGGTCTCCGCTGTGAGACCGAGGAGCCGGTGGCCGAGATGAGCCAGCTATGTGTCTGGATCGAGCTACCCGATGCTGGCGGAGCAGACGGCGGAGTGAGCGCGATCGAGGTGGCCGCCACCGTGGTCGAGTGCCGCCCGCTCGCGAGTCCGCGGCTGGGTGGCGGCGAAGTGGCACTCCGCAGTGAAGGAGCTGGTCCCTACGAGCTGACGCTCTGCTTCGCCGACCTTGCCGCGGGCGCCCGGGTGAAGCTCCTCGATCGTCTCGTGGGTCCCGGCATCACGGCCCGCGTCGCCCGTGGACGATCCGGCCGATCCCGGCGAGGTCGTTGACGATCGCCACCCGGCGGAACCCGGCGGCGAGCAGTTGCTCCCTCGCGGTGCCCGCCTGCCCGGCGCCGACCTCGATGGCGAGCAGGCCGCTCGGCTCTAGCCGGGCCGCCGCCTGCTCGATCAGCCGAGCGCGAAA
>CAYRQC010000794.1:0-6610 GCA_964426265.1 uncultured Phycisphaerales bacterium
GGCGCGCACCTTGGCGGCCGGCCGGCCGGTCTCGAGCTCGATGATCTTGTTGTACTTCTCGCGGACGCGCTCGATCTCGTTCGACGTGATGTCGATGTCGCTCGCGGAGCCCATCGCCTGCATCGACGGCTGGTGGATCAGGAAGCGCGAGTTGGGCAGCGCGAAACGCATCCCCTTGCGGCCGCCGAGGAAGATCGGCACACCGGCCGAAGCCGCGAGCCCCGCGCAGATCGTGCGGATCGGCGCGCGGATGAACTTCATCACGTCGTAGATCGCGAAGCCGCTGTCGGCATCGCCCCCCGGCGAGTTGACGTAGACGGTGATCGGCCGCTCCTTGTTGCGACCGTCGAGCAGCAGCAGCGCCGACGAGACCTTCTCCATCAGCGTGCGGTCGACCGGCTTGGCGATCATCACCACACGCTGCTTCAGCAGCAGCCGGAGCGCCGGCGGCATCGGCATCGGCTTCTTCTTCTCCTTCTCCGGTTCGCCAGCGGTCGGCGAGCCATCGCGGCAAAGCGCAAGCGGGGAAGCCATCGCGATCCGTTCCTCCGGGGTCTGGCAGAAAGCGGCGCAGGATATCCAACGCGCCCACAAGGCCGATCGGCCGAGAACCCGCCCAGGCTCAAGTGGAATCACCATCACACCAAGCGGTGATGGGCGGCGTCACACCTTCTTCTGATCGCGAAAGACGAGGTCGTGGTCGGGCGACCACGCCATCGCCTTCCACACCGGCACCAGCTTCTCGAGCTCCGCGACGACACTCTGCGGCCACTCCGCCGCCGCCAGCTCCGGCGCGTCGCGCGGCCAGTGGCGCGCCAGCGTGAAGCGATGCTCCCCCGGTTTGAACCACTGCGCGAAGGTCTGGAGCATCCCCGGCGTCATCTGCTCGCACGGGTAGAGCTTCTGCCAGTCATGGATCCGCATGTGGTAGCCGACCAGCGGGCGCACCGCCGCGGAGAGCCGCTCGACGTAGGGCGATTCCTTGCAGCTCCTCAGCAGATTCTGCGTGTCCCACCAGCTCCGTTCCGAGATCCGGATCCCGAGCGTGAACTGGGGCAGTGTCAGCTCGCCGTAGAGCAGCGCGTGGAAGTACGACGGGTCGAGATCGTCGGCGAACTCCTGGCCGAGGATCTGCTGGAGCTGTGCGCGCTCTTCCTTGCCGGGAAAGAGGGTGAACCAGAGGGCGTCGACGCGATAGCCGTTGAACGTGAAGGGATGGTTGATCGAGGTCTTGGTCTGGAGCTTCACCCCGCACCGCTTCGTCAGCTCCTTGGCGGCGAGCTTGCCGAGCGCGCCGAGGTTCGCCCGCACCAGCCGGCGCGGCTCGTTGAAGAGCGGATCGCGGGTCTTCTGCGGCTCGAAGACCAGGAAGTCGGCGAGGCGGAGCGGTCGTGCAGTGTCAGCCATGCGGGCGTTAGACTCCCCCGACATTTTCGGGCGGCGGACGATAGCCGCTGGTCGCACCCGCGCAGCGCAAGGAGCCTCATGCCGCCCACGGCCAAGTTGATCTGGATGGACGGCCGCCTCATCCCGTGGGAGGGTGCGCAGGTCCACGTGATGGCGAGCACGCTGCATTACGGCGTCGGCGTCTTCGAAGGAGTCCGCTGCTACGCGCAGAAGAGCGGGCCGGCCGCGATCTTCCGGCTCGGCGACCACACCGACCGCCTGCTCGACTCCGCCCGCTGCGTCGGAATGACCTTGCCGTTCGATCACCACGCGCTCGCGGAGGCATGCAAGCAGACGGTCGTGCAAAACGGCTTCGGCGACTGCTACCTGCGTCCGGTCGCTTTCCATGGCGACGGCGAGCCGGGGCTCGGCGCCAGCAACCCGGTACGCGTGGCGATCGTCACCTTTCCTTGGGGCGCCTACCTCGGCCGCGAGGGGCTCGAGCGAGGCATTCGCACCACGATCTCCTCGTGGGTCCGCCAGAACCTCGGCTCGGCGATGCTGCGCGCGAAGATCGCCGGCCAGTACGTCCCCTCCGTCCTCGCCAAGCGACTCGCGAAGCAGAACGGGTTCGATGAGGCGATCTTCTGCGACGCCGACGGCTACGTCTGCGAAGGCACCGGCGAGAACCTCTTCATCGTCAAGGATGGCGTGCTGAAGACCGCGCCGACGAGCGCCGCGATCCTCGCCGGCATCACCCGCGACTCGGCGATTGCGCTCGCTCGCCAGCTCGGCCTCGAGGTGCGGGAGGAGCCGTTCGCGCGCGACGAGCTCTTCCTCGCCGACGAGGCCTTCTTCACCGGCACCGCGGCCGAGATCACCCCGATCCGCGAGGTCGACCACCGGCCGATCGGCGCCGGCCAGCGCGGGCCGATCACGGAGCGGCTGCAAAGCCTCTTCTTCCGCGTCGTGCGCGGTGAGGAGCCGGCGTGGCGTCGCTGGCTCGCTCCGGTCGCCTGATCCCCGGGTGGCGACTGCGCGACCGCTGACGTTCTTCCTCAGCGCCGGCGACACGTCGGGCGACCACCACGCAGCGAAGCTGGTCGAGGCGCTGCGCCGCCGCCATCCCGACGCCCGCTTCGTCGGCTTCGGCGGCGCGACGATGGCGAGCGCCGGCGTCGAGCTCCTCGAGCCGCTCGCCGAGAACCCGGTCATGGGATTCGCGAAGGTGCTGCCGGCACTCGGCCACTTCGTCCGGCTCCTGAATGCGGCCGACCGTTGGCTTGCGGCGACGCCACCGAGTGTCGTGATCCCGGTCGACTACCCCGGCTTCAACGTCCGCCTCGCGCGGCTCGCCAAGCGACGCGCCATTCCGGTCGTCTACTACATCTGCCCGCAGTATTGGGCGTGGGCGCCGTGGCGGGCGCACCGATTTGCGCGCAGCATCGACCTCGGGCTCACGCTGCTGCCGTTCGAGGCGCCGTTCCTCGCCCGCTTCGGGATCCGTGCGGAGCACGTCGGCCACCCACTCGCGGATCGAATGGCCGGCGCGCCGATCGCGGCTCCGGACGCGAACGCGCTTGCCTTGTTGCCTGGAAGCCGCGGTGCCGAAATCGAGGCGCTGCTGCCGTGGCAGCTCGCCGCCGCGCGCAAGCTCACGGAGTGCATCGGCTCGCCGATTCATCTGATCAGCGCCCATCCGCGCGCGCCGATGCGGGAACGCATCGAGGCGATGGCCGGTGCTGCCGGGCTCGCGATCGAAGTGCGCGATCAACCGCTGCCCGAGCTGCTTGGCGGCGCGCGCGCGGCGATCGTCACCTCGGGAACGGCGACGCTCGAGTGCGCGCTGATGCGGGTCCCGTCGGTGATCGTCTATCACACCACCGCTTTCCTGAAATGGGCGTCGCGCTTTCTGCTGACCAGCCCGTGGATCGGCCTGCCGAACCTGCTCGCCGGAGATGTCCTCTTTCCGGAACACTTGAGCGTCGCCGATCCGGGGGAGCGGCTCGCACGGGATCTCGAAGCGCTCTGGCGCGACGGCCCGGTGCGCGAGCGCTGCTTGCACGGGCTCGACGATCTGCGCGCGACGGTCCTGGTGCCGGGCGCTGCGGAGCGCGCGGCGGCCGCCGTGAGCCGACTGCTCGAACAGCGCTGACCACGAGCGTCCGCCGGGTGCTACTCGCCGTCACTCTTTTCTTGTGGGGGCCGTCGAAAGCGGTGGCGAGGCAGTCGGTGCGGTCCAGACGACGACCCGAATCAAGCGGGCGGGCACTGAATCCGCGGCGTCCTTCGACTTGGACGCACCCGTGGCTGCGCCGCGCCCCACGCGACCGTCCGTGCGGGCGGTCTCGCCGCTTGGCTCCTTGCGCTTCTCGACTGGAGCGGTGGGCAATGCTGGCGATGGTACTGAGGTTGGCACCGGCGGCGCTTTCACCACTGCATCCGCCTCCTTCGCGGTGGCCTCGACCGCCGTGCCTTCCGCAACGGCAGCGCGCCACTCCGGGGCTGGCACCACGCGCCACTCGGTCGAATCGCCAAGCGATCGCCACTCCGTCTCCGGCACGTCGAAGACCTCGACTCCGTCGTAGCTGGTGTCACCGGTGCGGCTCGCACCGCGCTTCCAATCCAACCGACTCTTCGTGAGGCTCTTCAGCTGCAGCAGCGTGTCGGGCTGCACGAGGAGGAACTCGACCGCGACCACCGCTGCCGTGCCGTTGCTTCCAGCCACACCCGCCCCATCACCGCCCCCGGTCGCACCCTCACCCAGTGGACCGCGAGCCGCGTACTTGCCGCCAGCGCGACGCCGCGCCTCAGCGAGCCGCTCCCGGATCACCGCGAGCGCGCTGGTCGGGTTGCTCGCCGCGGCGATCGCGTCGATCCAACCGTCCCCGTCGTCGTCGACTGCTGCCGCGGCATCCGCAGGAGCAGCAGCGGGAGCGACGGTCGTATCAGAACCACGTCCACGAGCGGGTTCACCGCGCCACTCGCTCCCGCCACCGGTCGCTTCCGAGAGCTTGCTCTTCGCGGCCTCTTCGTCGTCGCCGTACACCGCCTTCGCTTCCAGCGCATCCAGCCGGCGCTCCGCAGCTGCCGGCGGCCGCGCAGCGGCGAGCTCGGGCGCCCTCGACTCGTCGCGTGCCGCGAGCAACCCCGCGGCTGGCTCGCCCTTGCTCCGGCGGTCCACCGAGCGCAGGATCACGAAGAGCAGCACTACGGCCGCGGCAGCAACCAGCGGCCAGCCTCGCGACCACGAAACGAGACGGCGCACGAGCCGCGGCGGCGGCAGTCGTGCGGCCGCTGGGACCGCTGCCGCGCCCGCCACTCCTTCCGCCATCGCCGCCAGCGTGCGATCGCGGAAGCCCACCGGCGCCGCCTCCGTCGGCAGTCTCTTCATCGCCGCCGTGACGGCGCGCGCCGCCGCAACGCGCGCGCGACACTCGCCACAGCCCTTCAGGTGCTCCTCGAGCCGCTGCTGATCGTCCGCGGCGAGCCCGCCGTCGGGTACCGTCCAGACCAGGTCGCGCAGCGCTTCGCAGCTCATGGCAGACCATCCTTGCCGGCGCGAAACCCGCTGCCGCCGAGCGCGTTCGAGAGCTCCTCGCGCGCCCGCGCCAGCCGCGATCGCACCGTCCCGATCGGCACGTCGAGCAGTGCCGCGATCTCCTCGTAGCTCTTGCCCTCGACGTCGCGCAGCAACACGACGACGCGGCGCGCTTCGTCGAGCGCATCGACCGCGCGGCGCAACCGCGCCAGCTCCTCGTCGGCGCCCACGGATTCGTCGGGTGAAAGCTCCGTCGATGCGACGTCCAGGCCCGGTTGCTCGTCGTCGCGCGCGGCGCCAAGCGAGAGCTGCCGCGCCTCCGCGCGGGCGGCCAAGCTGCTGGTGCGATTGAGGTGGAGGTTCAACACGATCCGGTGCATCCAGGTCGAGAAGGCCGCGTCACCACGGAAGCTCGTGATGCCCTGCAACGCACGCAGGAACGCCTCCTGTGCCAGATCTTCGGCGCGCTCACGCGCTCCTCCGCAGAGGCGCAGCGCGAGCGTGAAGATCCGATCCTGGTGGCGGTCGATGAGCGTCGCGAAGGCGGAGCGATCACCCGCCCGCGAACGGGCGAGCAGCAGCGACTCCGCGTCGAGCAGCGGCGCTCCCGACGTTGCAGGCTCGTTCTTGGATGGACGGGCGGTCATCCGGTTCCCCCGGACTGCGGAAAACCCGCGGCCCTCAGCCGTCGATCCGGCGGACGGTCACCTTCCCGCCACGCACCTGGACGAGATAGTCGCCGTCGGCGAGCGGCGGGGTCACACCGGCAATCGGGCCACTGCTGCCGCAGCCGCCACCGCACCCGCAACTTCCCTTCGAGGTGCCCGAGGTCGCGACGACATCACTTGCTACAGAGCGCCGCGCGCCCGCTGCCGGCTCGGCGAGATCGATGCCGGCGAAGAGTGCGTAATCGCGCGCGGCCGGCGTGACCAGCGTGTCGCGGTCGACCACCACTTTCGCGCCGCGCGCCAGCCGCCGCAGATCGGCCTCGGTGACGAGCCGCTTCACGACCTTCTCGCACCGGAGAGCCCATCGCCCGTCATCGGTTCGCCCGCGCTCGTCTCGCCCGCGAGCCACGGCGCGAGATCGGAATGCGGCTGCGTCAGCACGACCTCGCCGACGAGGCGGCCGCGCTCGCGCGCGAAGCTCGCGGCTGCGTTCACCGCGGCCCGCACCTGCGCGATCTCGCCGCTGCAGATGAAATACGCCTTGCCGCCGATTCCGACCGCGGCCCGCAGTTGGACCAGCGACACCGCAGCACTCTTCACCGCGATGTCGGCCGCGATTAGGAGCGTCGCGACCGCGGAGCACTCGATGATCCCGGCCGCCTCGCCCTCGCCAACCGCGCTGACCCGGTCGATTCCCGCCGCAGCGCCCGTGCCGCCAAGCGCCGCGATCACCGCCGGATCGACGTTCGGCAGCAACAGCGTGTCGAGCGGCGGGGTCGCGAGCCCTTCGATCCCGGCTCGCAGTGCGGAGGCGACCGCCGAGGGCGCTCCCGCGAAGAGCACCAACTGCTTGCCCGGGCTCGCCGGCCGACAGAGCAGCAGCTCAACCAGCGCCGCCTTGAGGACGCGATCGGCGACTGCGAACCCCTCGGCGATCCCGGCGCACTCGATCATCCCGAGGGATTCACCCGCGCGGATCGCGGCGGTTGCAAGATCGTCGAACGATCGCTTCAAC
>CAYRQC010000795.1:0-3380 GCA_964426265.1 uncultured Phycisphaerales bacterium
CAGGCGTTGGTCGAGCTGCAGCGCCTCCAATCCGACTGGCCCGCCGAGCCGCTCGCGAGTGGCGACTCGGTGGCCGCGGCGCAGGAAGCCGTCGATGCGCTCCTCGCGACCGCGCCGCCGGCGCTGCGCGTGCAGTACGACCGCGACGCGGAGCGCGCCTTCGCGGCGGCCGTCGCCACCAACGACGTCGAGCGGCTTGCGCTGCTGCTCCGCCGTTTCCCGAGTGCGCGCAGCACGCCGTCGTTCGCCGCCCAGGAGCTGGCACTGCTGCGCACCGCCAATCGGCCGGTCGATGCGCTGGTCGTCGGCACCGAGATCCTGCGCGGACGCGGCAGTGGCGACTTGGCGCGCGCGGCGATGACCGAGCTGGCACGCGCGGCGCAGGAGCTCGGCAACGACGGACTCGCGCGCGCTCTCGTCCGGCGGCTGTCGCGCGACGCGGAGACCTCGATTCCCGACGACCTGCGCGCATTGGGTGAGCTGCGCAACGTGGCGGAGCCCGGCGGGAACCTGGAGCCACTGGGCGAGGTCGCGCTGGTCACCAACTCGGCGCTGATCGGTGGCTCGGAACGACCGTTGCGCGGTGATCCGCTGCCGAACGACTTCGACTCGGTGCTGGTCTTCGAGCAAGGCTTCGAGCTGACCGTCGAGCGGCTCGCACTGCCGTCCGGCGAATCGCGCTGGAGCCGCAAGCTCCGGCGGCCGCGGCAGAACGAGTACGCGATCGGCTTCCATCACGTGGCGGGCGTACTCGTCGCGAAGCGCGGCTCCCAGCTCACCGGCATCGACCTCGCGACCGGCGAGGAGCGCTGGAGCATGGAGCTCGAGCGCGACGTTCCGGAGATGGCATCGGCGAGTGGAATGCTCGCCTTCACGCAGCGGACGCCGCCGCGCGAAGGGAGCGCCGCCGAGCCCGCCACACTCACTCTCCTCGAGCCGCGCAGCGGCAAGCTGATCGCGTCGGCGGTGCTCGCCGGCACCGATACGCGCGGCGCGCAGCTCCAGGGGAACTCCGGCTGCTTCATCGTCTCGAGCTTTGGCAAGCGCGGTCAGTCGGTGGAGGTCTTCGACGCGATCACCGGGGCGCGCCGCCTCGATCCGCGCTCGGCGCCGCCGGGCCTGGGCCCGCCGGTGCTGCTCGCTCCGCAGGAGACCTTGGTCGTGCCCGACACGCGACCGGTGCCGGGCGATGTCGCCGCGCGCGCAGGCGGCGTGCCGCGCATGACCGGCTGGCGGCTCGACAGCGGCGAGCGGGCGTTCGATGTCGATCTGCTCCCGCTCGGCTACAAGCTGCGCTCGTTCTGGGCGGCGGCGGAGGGGCTCGCGCTGTTTGGCGGCGTCGCCCCCAACGCGGCGGTGCTGCTCGCCGATCCGCGCACCGGCGCGCCGTCGGGTGATCCGGCCCCGGTCGCGAGCGAGCTCGCCGACAGCTACCGGATCTTCGTGGTGGGGGAGGAGAGCCTCGTCCGCGTCCAGGCGTTCATCGACGGCCGCTGGCGCAAGGGGGATCCGGTGGTGATGGCGCTGCTCGCTGGCAACGGGCAGACACTCTGGAGGCAAGCGCTCGAGATCCCCAAGAGCGCGCAGCAGACGATCCTCCCCGATCGACTGCTGCGGAAGGGCAACTCCCTCGCTTGCGCGCTCCAGTACTACACGGGAGCGCGCTATCGAACCGACATCGTCGTGGTCGACGAGGCGACCGGCCAGGTCGTCGATCGCGAGAGCTTCGAGGGCGGCCGTCCGGGCCAGCGCGATGATCTCGTGCGCAGCGGTGACTACGTCGCGCTGCGGCAGGAGTCGACGCTGCGTGTGCTGGGCTGGAGGTAGCGATGAAACGGTGGCTCACGACCTGCGCGGTGGTCCTCGCGACCAACGCTTCGCCGGCGTCTCCGGCGCGGGTCTCGGATGACGCCGCGACCGAGATCACGCCACGCCTCGTCTCGGCGGTCGAGCGCGGCCTCCAGTTCCTGGCGGCCCAGCAGCAGCGCGACGGCTCGTGGATCGGGAGCGTCGGCTTCAAGCTGAACCAGAGCTTCGAGATCCAGGAGCAGGATGTCCCGCACATCGGGACGACGGCGCTCGCCGGCATGGCGTTCCTGGCGGGCGGTCATCTGCCCGATCGCGGTCGCTACGGCCCCGCGCTCGACCGTGCGATCCGCTTCCTGATCGACCACCAGAACGACCAGGGCTTCATCACCTTCCACCAGTCGCGCATGTACGACCACGCCTTCGCGACGCTCTTCCTCGCCGAGGTTTTCGGCCAGACCGAGAGCGAGAAGGTGCGCGCCGCGCTGCAGAAGGCGGTCGACCTCATCAAGAACTCGCAGAACGAGCGCGGCTCGTGGCGCTACCAGCCGTTCGCCCTCGAGTCGGACATGTCGATCACCGTCTGCCAGTTGATGGCGTTGCGTGCCGCGCGCAACGTCGGCATCCGCGTGCCGGCGGAGACGATCAACCGCGCGGTCCAGTACGTGCTCGACAGCCAGGTGAAGGACGACCCGGGCTGGCCGGGATGGCGCGATGCCGGTGACAGCTACTACGCGCTCGGCAAAGGGGCCTTCCGCTACCAATACCAGGACGAGGACATGTCGCGCTCCTCGTTCGCGTTGACCGCGGCCGGCATCACCTCACTCTATCACGCGGCTCGCTACGACACCACGATCCTGAAAGACAGCCTCGAATTCCTGCAGGAGCAGATGCGGCGCGTCTCGCGGCCCGAGTGGCGCTGTCACTTCTTCTACTGGTACGGCCATTACTACGCCGTGCAGGCGATGTTCATCACCGGCGGCAACTACTGGAAGAGCTACTGGCGCACGATCTCGGGCGAGCTGCTCGAGACGGGCACCGGCTTCTCGCAGGCCAAGGATGGCTCGTGGCCCAACCCGGTCGGCCCGGGGTTGAACACCCGCTGCTTCTCGACCGCGATCGCCTGCATCATCCTCCAGGTCCCGTTCCGCTACCTGCCGATCCTCCAGCGTTGATCGAATGAGCCACTCGTCTCTCACCTCCAAGCTCGAGACGTTGCGCACCAGCCTGCGCACGCGCTGGATTGCCACCGGTGCGCTGCGGCTGGCGGCGGAGCTCTTCGCGTTCCTCGTCGTGCAGTTCTGCATCGACCGCTTCCTCTGGTTGCCGGTCGGCGCGCGTCGGGTGGCGGGCGTCGTCATCGCGGCGCTCTTCCTCTGGCGGCTTGCGGTGCTGGTCGCGCGGCCGGCGCGCAAGCGCCTCGCCGTCTTCGACATGGCGCTCCTCGTCGAGCGGCAGCATGCGAGCCTGCAGGGCGGGCTCGCGTCGATGGTCGAGCTCGACGCCAGCGGCACGACCCCGGCCGATGTCTCGCCGAGCCTGCTCGCACAATGGCGCGCGGCGATCGAGGCGCG
>CAYRQC010000796.1:0-3298 GCA_964426265.1 uncultured Phycisphaerales bacterium
GAAGGCGCACCAGGGGATGCTCTCGTGGTTCGAGATCGGCGGCGTGACGATCGACCAGCCGCGGGTGATCTTCGTCGACGACGCGCGCGGCGCGATGGCCGACCCGTGGAGCGCCGGCACGATCGGCGGCGGCTTCCTCGACCGCTTCGACCTCATCTACGACTACCCGCATCAGCGCATCGGCTTCGCCCCGAGAGCCGCCGCGAAGTGATCTAGCGGGCCGCCGCCGCGCGCTGCGATTCGCTCTGGTGGCGGAGGCCGCTGCGTTCCTTCGACGAACGAGCTTGCCGATCGAACCACGCCGAAGCTGGCTTGGGCGACCGGCATCCCTTCGCGGAGGCACCCGGAACTCGTACCGTCGCTCGCACGGAAGTGGCGAGGTCCATCCGTTGGCGTTGGCCGTCGCGGGACACGACGAGTGAACGCGGTGCACTCCGACAACACGAAGGCGATCCTGTTGCTCACCGCGCCGCTCGCGGTCGGGCGAAGCGACGCCGCGGCGAAGCTCCTGACGCCGAGCGAGTACAACCGGCTCGCACGGGTGCTGCATGCGCAGAAGCAACAGCCGGCGGATTTCCTGTCGGAGCGGGCCGCCTCGCTGATCGAGGCCTGCCGAGAGGTTGCGACGCGTGATCGTCTCGAGCAACTGCTCGCGCGCGGATTCCAACTGAGCCAGGCGATCGAACGTTGGTCCGCGCGCGCGATCTGGGTCACGAGTCGAGCCGATCCGGGTTACCCCTCGCGAATCAAGGCGCGGCTGAAGGAGAACGCCCCGCCGGTGTTCTGGGGCTGCGGTGACGCCGCGCTCCAGGAATCGGGCGGGCTCGCGGTTGTCGGTTCGCGCGACGCAGACACCGCCGCGATCCACTTCACCGATTGCGTCGGGCGGCTGGTGGCATCGGCCAAACACACCATCGTGTCGGGCGGTGCTCGCGGGATCGATCAGGCGGCGATGCGGGCGGCGCTCATGGAAGGCGGCCGAGTCGTCGGGATTCTTGCTGATGGCTTGGAGCGCGCCTCCATCGCCCGCGAGCATCGAGCGGCTCTCATGGACGGCCGGCTGCTCCTCCTCTCCTCCTGCGATCCAGCGGCGGCGTTCAACGTCGGCCACGCGATGCAGCGAAACAAGCTCATCTATGCGCTCGCGGATGCGGCGCTGGTCGCCTGCTCGAACTACGAGAAGGGCGGCACCTGGTCTGGGGCAGTCGAGCAGTTGGGCAAGCTGCGACTGGTGCCGATCTACGTGCGCGAGGACGACGGTACTTCCAAAGGATTGCAGGCGTTGCGCAAGCGAGGCGCGCTGCCTTGGCCGAACCCGACGACGGCGGAAGCGCTCTGCAGCGTGTTCACCCAGCACCATCCGATGGCGGTCGCGGAACAGGTGCATGAACCGTCACTCTTCGACCATGTGGCGAAGCCTTCGCAACCGCCAACCCCGAAGCCCGAGTGATCCAAGGACCAACACGCCGTTTGAGTTGTATTGCCACCTTCGGCACGAGGTTGACAATCGGGTGCACGTGGCGCATATCACCACAGTCCGCCATCGCTGACGCTGGAGGGGGGCCACCGGCGGCCAGGAGTTGACGATGAGCGGTGCGCGCGACGAGGCGGTCGAAGCCCTGCTCGCCCGGTACTCGATCGCTTCGAGGTGGATGGGAGCGCCGCGCTCGAAGCGCTGTGCGCTGCGCATCCAGGCCACGCGGACGCGCTGCGCCGCCATGTCCAGGCGCTCGCGTGCTTCGGAATGCTCGGAGAGCCCGACCGCGCGAAGGAGAGCGTGCCCGAGACCATTCCCGAGCAGCTTGGCGACTTCCGCCTCATCGAGCGCCTCGGCGGTGGTGGCATGGGCGTCGTCTATCTCGCGGAACAGCGGTCGCTCAAACGCCGCGTCGCGCTGAAGCTCGTCCGACCCGAGCATCTCCTGTTTCCGGGGGCGCGCGCACGCTTCGCCCGCGAAAGCGAGACGATCGCACAGCTCCATCACCCGGCGATCGTCCCGATCCACGCGGTCGGCGAAGAGCAGGGCATCCCGTTCTTCGCGATGGAGCTGGTCGAGGGCTGCACGCTCGCCGATGTGATCGACGAGCTACGCGAACGCGATGTGGTGACACTGTCCGGCAGCGATCTCGCGCGCGCCGTCGAGCGACGAACTCCGGCGCCGAGAGTTCCTGCAACAACGACTGCGCCAAGCCAGCTCTTCACCGGAAGCTGGGTCGACGTCTGCCTGCGGATCATCCGCCAGGTCGCCGAAGCGCTCGCACATGCGCACGCACGCGGTGTGTTGCATCGCGACGTCAAGCCGACCAACGTGATGATCACACCGGGGGGCCGCGTCGTGCTGCTCGACTTCGGGCTGGCGAGCCACGAGCGCGCCTCGCGCCTCACGCGCACCGGCAGCTTCCTCGGCTCGATGCCCTGCATGTCGCCGGAGCAGCTCCGCGGCGACTTCGCGCTCGTCGATGCACGCTCCGATCTCTACTCACTCGGAGTCACGCTCTACGAGCTCATCACGCTGCATCCCGCGTTTCCACAGGAGAAGGTCGACGAGCTGCGCAGCGCGATCTTCGCCGGCAACCCGGTGCCGCTTCGCCGTCTCCACCGCGGCGTGCCGCGCGACGCCGAGACCGTCTGCCTCACGGCGATGGAGCTCGACCCGGCGCGTCGCTACGCCAGCGCCGCCGCATTCGCCGACGATCTCGGCTGTGTTCTCGAGCTGCGGCCGATCCATGCCCGCCAGGCTGGTGCCATGCTGCACGCGCGGCGTTGGATGCAACGCCATCCGGCGCGCGCGGTGGCGCTGTTGCTCGCCGTGCTCGTGGTCGTCGTGATGCCGACGGTGCTCTGGCTGCAGGCGCGAGCGGCAAACAAGAAGATCGGCCTCGCGTTGGACGGCGAGATCGCCGCGAAGGAGAGCGCGACGGCCGCCAACGAGGTCGCGACCGCCAACTATCGACGTGCGCTCCGCGCGATCGAGCGCTTCCTCGGCACGGCCGGCAGCAAGAAGTTCGAGAACATCCCGCAGATGGACCATCTCCGGAAGGAGATGCTCGAGGAAGCCCGCCACTTCTACGAGCAGCTCCTGGCCGAGGGCCACGAGGATGCGATCCTGCCGCGCGATGCGGCGCGCGTGCAAACGCAGCTCGCGAAAGTGGAGATCCTGCTGGGGGACCCACGCAAGGCCGCGGAATCGACGGACGAGCGCATCCGGATGCTCGAGCACGCCCTCGTCGCGGCGCCGGACGACTTCGAAACGGTGGAGCCCCCGGTCGAGGGCAGTTGAGCGGGCGCGCTAGAGCAC
>CAYRQC010000797.1:0-9154 GCA_964426265.1 uncultured Phycisphaerales bacterium
CAGCTCGAAGCCGCTCCAGATCGCGACCGGAACGGGGCGCGGCGAGAAACCGGGGATGGTGACGCGCTCGTCGGAGAAGTCGCGGCGCAGCTTCTCGATCCAGGCGAGCGCCCGCTCGTCGGTGAGCGGCGGCGCCAACGCGGCCAGCAGCTCGAAGATCACGTCGACCCGCGTCTGCGCGTCATCGGCCATCGCCTCGGCCGCGAGCAGCGCGTTCTCGAGACCGACGCGATCGAAGGACTTCACACACTGGCGCGCCAGCTCGCGCAGGGTGGAGCAGCGGGCCGCGCGCGCCCGCGCGAGATCGGCCGGCGCGGCGCTGCCCGCCAGCGCGAGCGCGCGGTCGAGGGTTGCCGCCGCCTTCGCCAGCTCGCCCGCCTGCCGCTCGAGGTTGCCGATCCGCGTCAGCAGCTCGAGCGACTCGCCGTCGCGCGTCAACTGCAGGCGCAGCTCGCGCAGCGCCTCGATCGGATCGAAAGCGACGTCCACCGTCACCTGGCCGGCGGCGACCACCAGATCGGGGAAGACCAGCAGATTGCGCGGCTCGTCGGAGCTCCACGCCTGCCGGTCGACCTCGGCTCCGCTCGCGGCATCGAGCACCACCAGCTCGTCCTCGGCCGGCAGGTAGACGCGGGTGCCGGCGATGCAACCGGTCGAGACCAATCGGATCGGGCGTCCGCCGCTGCGCTGTCCTCCCGGATACTCCCAACGCTTCACGCCGTCCGCGAGCCCGAGCGCCATGACGCGGTCGTTGGTCGCGAGCAGGGCACACTCCTTCGCGATCCCGATCACCTGCGACGACGGGAAGCCGGTGTCGCGTCCGGCGAGGCTGACGCACCAGCGCGTCTTGCCGGTCGCCGGATCGAGGGAGAGGAGATCGCGCGAGTCGTGGGGCGTGAAGAGCACCAGATCGTCGGCGGCCAGCGCGCCGCGGTTGTACCAGTAGACGTCGCGCGGTGCGTTGCGGAAGTAGTTGGCCGGCTCGATGACGCGCAGCGCCTCGTACTCGGCGAGCCAGCGCACGTCACCGAACGCGGCATCGACCGCGGCCACCAGCCCGACGTTGGTCGAGCAGAAGAGCGTGCCATCGTGGAACGCGGGGCAGCCGATCGTGAACTCCTGGAACGGCATGTTGAACATCGACAGCTCTTGCTGTCCGGTGACCAGCGGCACGGTGTAGATCGGCTCGCCGGTCGCGAGGTCGAGGGCGACCAGGTAGGTGTTCACCGCGCCCTCGAAGAAGTGGCCGAGGGCGAAGACGAGGTCGTCGAGGATCACCGGCGGCGCCCCGATGTCGAGCCGCGGGACGACCCCTTCGCGATCCCCGCGGCTGCGGCGCTCGAAGTGGTCGAGCCGCCCGGTCAACGCACTCTTCACCAGCGGCCGCTGCTCCCAGAGCAGCCCGCCCTTCTCCGCGTCGAGCGCCACCAGGCCGCGCCACGGGCACGGGTCGTTGATCCGGAAACCCTGGTGCACCTTGACGTTGGTCGACTGCGGAACCTGCAGGTTGGCGAGCACCACGCCGCTCCCCGCCGAGAGCCCGACGAGCAGCGCCTTGCTCCAGGTCGGATCGTCGTTCTCGTTGTGCGGCACGTAATCGTCGACCGACAGGAAGCGCTCCTCGTCGCGTCCTTGCAACTGCGATTGCGCTCCCTCGTGCTCCCACACCAACACGCGCGTGAGGAGGTCGAAGCACTTCACGGTGAGCGAGTTGTTGACGTAGAGCCGGTCGCCGAGCCGGATCGGCTGGATCGGCGCGTGGGGCACGTAGTGGATCGGCGAGCGGACGCCCTCGAAACGGGCGTTCTCGACCGGGAGCTCGAATGCGCGCGCGAGGTCGATCGACCGACTCGGTGGCGAGGCGACGCGCGCGCGGCCCGCATCCCCGCCGAAGGTCGGCCAGACGTCGGCGGCAAGCGCCGGCGGCGTCAGCGCGACCCCGCGCAGGTAGTCGCCGAGCCGCTGCGATTCGCCCGCGATCGCGACCGGGCCGGCGAGCGCCGCGGCGTCGAGCAGCCCGGTGGTCTTCCCTTCGGAGAGGATCGCCAGCACGCGCGCCTGCGCCGCCATCTCGGCCGTCTTCGCCTCCTCGCCCGGCAGCGGCGAGTCGAGGAAGTCGAGCAGCCGGCGCGCGTGGTAGCCGGCGACCTGGCGCGCGCCGCGCTCGCGATGGAGCCGCGCGAGCGCCAACAGCGCCTCCTGTCCGACCAGCGCGTTCGCGTAGCGGCGCGCGAGCGTGCGCAACGCGAAGGCATCGCCATCGGCGCGCGCGCGATTGAACGCGTCGCGACCATTCAGCTCGGCGAGCTTCGAGTAGGCGGCGCGCACCGCCGGCGCCGCATGCGCCAGCAGGTAGCGCGCATACTCGGCGGCGCCGACATAGCGGTCCCCCGCGACCTGCAACGCCGAGCTGCCATGCTCATCGAGCAGCTCCTGCAGGGCCCGCAGCGCCGGAACCGTGGCGCCCTCGGCGAGCAGCGTCTCCCACTTCTCGTAGAGCTCGCGAACCGCGGCCGTACCCGCCACTTGGAAGGTGCGGAACTGGTGGGTGTCGGGGTCGAACCGCCACTTGGGGTCCTTGATGTTCTCCCACCCGCGAAAGCCCTGTTGCGCCGGCGCGGACGTCACCGCCGGCGCCGCGGCGAGCAGCGCAACCAGTACGAAGGAGTGTCGGTTGCCGATCACAGCAGGTTGAACTTCTTGCGCAGAATCCACTCGAGCGTCAGGAGCCCCATCACGGCGAGCAGCACCGCGCCGCGGTCCCAGAGATCGCGCCGCTCGGTGCGGATCGGCACGCGCCGCGAGTCTCCAGATAGCGAATCGAAAAGCTGCGGCAGCTCGTGGAGACCGACGCAACGACCGCCGCTCGCGCTGGCGATCGCCTCGAGGCGCGGACGATCGAGCGAGGGGTTCACGAACTCGAGCATCGGCACCTGCACCTCGACCGCGCGCTGCGAGAGCCGCTTGCTCCCTTGCGCCGGATCCTCGAGCCAGAGGCGGAAGGTACCGGGCGCATCGGCGCGGATCGTGCGGACGTAGACGCCCTCCTCGGAGCGGTGGGCGATGAGCTCCTCGGGTGCCCGATCGCCGCGCTGCACGTGGACGATCTGCTGCTCTTCGTGCGACTTGCGGAACTCCTCGTCGTAGACGCGCACCGCGATCTCGATCGGCTCGCCGAGGTTGTAGCGCTCCTTGTCGGTGCGCAGGTCGAAGCGCTTGTCGGAGCTGCGCAGCTTCTGGATCGCGACGTCGCGGATGGCCGCGCGCCAGAAGCGTTCGGTGTAGCGGTCGGCGTAGGGCATCCGCCAACGCCACGTCTCGTCGAAGCCGATGTAGAGCGTGCGACCGGCGGGGATGCGGGTCGCCGCCATCAGCACGTGCTCGCCGAAGCGGTTGCGGTTCACCGGATGGACGAGCAGCACCTCGGCGCCCGGTTTGGCGCGGCGCACCGGCGCGTACCACCACATCCCGGGCAGGCCGTACTCGGGATCTTCGAGCACCTTGCGGTTCAGTTGGAGATCGTTCTCCAGCGTGACGATGCGGTGCGGCAGCTCCCAGTCGGGGAGGTGCGGCCGGAAGAGGCCGCGGTCGCTCATCGCCGCCTGCTCCTCTTCCGGGTCGCCGATCTCGACCGGCAGGATGTCGGCGATCTTGGTGTCGCGGTAGTCGCGCGGCGAGTGGAGCTGGCCCGCGATCATGATGAAGCCGCCGCCGAGCTCGACGAACTCGCGGATCTCGCCGAGCAGGTCGGCCGTCGACGCGCGCGACTGGAAGCCGCGATCGATGTCGTCGGGCGAGAGGTCGCCGAGGATGATCACGTCGTACTGGAAGAGATCCTTGCGCGTCGGCGGGAAGCGGGTGAGCGCCGGCACGCCTTGCGTGCTCTCCTGGATGAAGTCGACCGCCGCCGACTCGAGGAGGCACTGCGCCTTCACGTTGGGCGCGCGCAGCAGGATGTCCTTCAAGTAGCGGTACTGCCAGCGCGGCCGCCCCTCGACATAGAGGACCTTGATCACCTCGGGCTGCACGCGCAGCGGCGTCGTGCGAACGTTGTCGTCGGTGAACTGCTCGCCGGGCTTGGGGGTGAACTTCACCTCGAGGAGGTAGTCGCCCTCACGCGTCGGCTTGAAGTAGAGCGTCTCGGTCTGCTGGCCGCCGCGCGCCGAGAGGGTGAAGTCGTGGCGCGCCAGCTCGTTGCTGGTCGGGCGGTCGTTGATGACGAGCTGCCCCGGCTCGCCCTCGAAGCCGCGCGCCGAGAGGGAGACCTCGACCGCGACCGTCTCTTCGACCATGGCGAGGTCGGGCGCATCGACGCCAAGCAGCGCGACGTTGCGCGGCTCGGCGGGGTTGCCGACTGCGACGGTGTGGATCGCGGTGCCGTCGGCGGCCGCTGCTGCCGCGACCTCGACCGGATCCTTGCCCTGGTTGCTCTGGCCATCGGTGATGACGACCAACGCCGCCAGCGACTTGTGGCGCAGCTCCGAAAGCGCCGTCGCGAGGCCGTCGCCGATCGCGGTGGCGCCGCGTGCCGGATCGTCGGGACTGTGGAGCAGCTCGTCGGCCGAGGTGATCGCGTGCGGCGCGGCGGCGAAGCCGTAGAGGCGCACGTCGACCCGCTGGCTGAGCTCGGCGATGCGATCGATCCCCTCGCGCGCCAGCACCCGCTTCACCAGCTCCGCGCGCGAGGTCGAGTTGACCGCGGACGCCGCGACCCCCGCTGCACCGGCCAGCGCATTGGTGAGCTGCTCGTCGTACTCCTCGGCGCGATCCATCGAGAGCGACTCGTCGATCAGCACGCCGACCGTCGAGCGGTTGACGGCGAAGACCTTGCTCTCGCTCACCGGCTGGAACAGCACCAGCAGCAGGATCGCGATCGCCGCGAGCCGCAGCCCGCCGAGCAGCGTCTTGGCGCCGCGCGACGCGCTCGCCCCTTCGCGCCGGTAGATGAACGCGACCAGCAGCACGAGTGCCGGCACGATCAGCAGCACCGTGACCCAGAGCGGCGGTGCCGACGCGAAGGTGAACTCCTCGTTCACGCTCTCCTCGACCGCCTGCTCTGCGAGCGCCGCGATCGCTGCGTTCATCGCGATCATGCGGTGTAGCTCCCGAAGCGCCACGCCAGCAGCGTCTCGAGCAGCAGCATCACCAGCAGCGCGAGCAGGAGCCGCTTCCAGATCTCGCCCTGCCGCTCGGGCTGCTGCTCGGCGATGTCGGTCGGGATCTCGCGGGCGTGGTAGGTGAACACGGCCTTGTCCCAGAGCGACGCCAGCTCCTCGCGATCGAGGCAGCGGAGGTTGCTCTCGCTCGCGTCGATGTTGACGGCGAAGAGCTCGCGCACCGGCGGATCATCGCCACCGAGCTGGACCTCGAGCGCATAGAGACCCGGCACCCGCGTGTCGGAGAAGCTCGGGAGCCGCCAGAGGCCGTGAACCGCTTCGCGCGGCGGGTCACGGAAGAGCCGCGCGGCCGCGCCTGGCGGGGTGATCGACCAGGTGAGTGGCGGCGCCGGATAGCCGCGCGCGATCGAGCCGCCGATCGGCAGCTGGTGCTCGCCGGGATCGCGGACACAGAGGTGATTCAGCATGTCCCAGGCGAGCGGGAAGAAGGCGCTCGCCACGCGCGTGAAGTTCGACCAGTCGTCCTCGGCGCCGCTCACGTTGAACCAGAGGGTCCGGCCGCGGCCGACGCGATGGTCGATCAACGCCGGCGCGCCCGACTTCTCGTAGCGCAGCACGACGCGCGCGTCCTTGGGCAGCGCCGAGACGCCGCCGCTCTCGGTCTCGAACGGCCAGTAGCGGAAGATCGGGAAGCGCAGGAAACCGCGGCGGCGGTCGTCGGTGAAGGTGCGGACCGCGGGGTGGAGCTCGTCGGCCAGCTCGAGCCGGAACGGAGTGGCGTGGAGCGCGGCGCCGGCGGCCGGGTCGTACGCCTCGCCCACTGGCTCGCTGGCGATTCGCAACGGCATGAGGCCGCTGCCGTCGCCCTTGTAGAGCCGCTCGTTCCAGGTCTGCGGCCAGAGCTGATCGCCGAGGAGGAAGAGGGCGCCGCCGCCGCCTTCGACGTAGGAGAGGAGCTCCGGCATGACCTTCTCGGCCTCGATCTCGCGCACGTTGACGAAGATCACCGCCTCGTACTTCGCGAAGTCGGGCTTGCTGCGCGACAGCTCGTACCACGGGACGACGGTCGGCTCGAAGAAGCGGCGGTAACCCTCGGCCTCGAGGTCACCGTAGTTCGGATCAAGGATCAGCACGAGGTTCCCGGCAGCACCTTCGAGCGGATCGGCGCCGGCGGGCGCGCCGTCGACCACCAGCACCGGCAAGCTGCTCTTCACCGGCAAACGGAGGAAGCGGGCGTCGTCGTCCGGGAGGTCGTCCTCGTCGAGCCGGAACTCGACGCCGACATCGCCGCTGATCGCGCACGAGTGATAGAGCTCGACGGTCGCCTTGCCCTCGGCGTCGTAGCTGAAGGTCATCGGTCGCTCGACGTCGCCGACGCGAAAGCGGCCGCTGCCGCTGGTCGCACGGCCGCCGCGCGTGATCGTCGCGGAGAGGCGGATCGGTTGGCCCTGGATCGCGATCGGCTCGCTCGGCCGCAGCTCGGTCACGGCGGCGTTCTCGGGCGGGAGGGCGCCGTCCGTGAGGTTCACCAGGTGGAGCGCGCTCCGTTCGCCGAGACGGCGCATCTTGCTCCCGGTGGTCCCCGGCAGCTCGACACCGTCGGTGGCCGCGGAGGCCGGCGAACCGGCGACGGCGGCAGCAGTTGGATCCACCGCCGCCACCGCGGACGTGGCGGCATTCGCCGGTTCGTCGAAAGTGACGCCCTGGAAGTCGGAGACGATCCAGACCTCGGGGTGGCCTTGCACCTGCTTGTCGAGGACCTCGGTGAGCAGCACGTCGAGCATGCGCCCGAGATCGGCCCGCTCGTACTGCGGCCGCGCGAGCGCCCCGAGCTTGCGCTCGAAGTCGGCGAAGCCGGCCGCCACGCAATGGAGCCGCGGCTCCTTGCCGAACGTGAGCAGCGAGATGCGATCCTCGCGTTCCGCCTTCAGCCCGGCGACCAGCCGGCGGATCTGCTCGATCGCCGTCTGGAAGAGCGTCCCGCTGCCGGCGCGGCGGCTCATGCTGTACGACTCGTCGAGGACGACGATGACCTCGCGCTTGGGCTCCCCCACCACGGAGAGGAGGCTGTCGGGTCCGAAGTAGGGCCGCGCGAACACGAACGCCAGCACCACCGGGATCGCGCAGCGCAGCAACAGCAGCAGCAGGTTCTCGACCTGCAGCTTCTTGCGCTTCTTCTTGTAGGCCTGGAGCAGGAACTCCATGGCCGCCCATGGCACGGTGCGGTAGCGCCGGCGATTGAGCAGGTGGATCACCAGCGGCACCGCGAGCAGTGCCGCGAAGCCGGCGAGCGCCGGGTTGAGCAGCACCAGCAGCGGTAGTGCGCCAATCATCGGCGCGCCGCCTTGCGTGCGCGACGCGAGAGGATCGCGGTGAGCGGCACGTCGAGGCTGGTGCTGGTGTCGATCGACTCGAAGTCGATCCGCTCCTTCAGGCAGCCGCGCCGCAGATCGCGACGGAACTGCTCCATCGCGGCGAGGTACTCCGACTTCATCGCGCGCGGGTCGACCGTCAGCTCGCCGGCCGCCTCGAGGCCGACGAACTTGTAGAGCGTGTTGCGCGAGAACTCGAAGGTCAGCTCTTCCGGCATCAGCAGTTGCAGCAGCAGCACGTCGTGCTTGCGGCTGCGCAGCCGCGCGAGGCCCCGCAGTGTCTCCGCGATCGGCGCGAAGAAGTCGGAGATCACGACGATCAAGCTGCGGCGGTGGGTCCGCTCGGCGAGATCGGAGAGGACCGGCAGGAGGGAGGTCTTCGTCTCCGGTGGCCGGGCACCGGTCTCGAGCGTGGTGAAGATCGACTGCAGGTGGGCCGGGCTCGTGTGCGGCTCGACGAAATGGTGGACCTGGGTGTCGAAGAGGGCGAGGCCGGCCGCGTCGCGCTGCCGCAGCAGCAGGTGGGAGAGCGCCGCCGTGAGCAGCGTCCCGTACTGGTAGCGGGTGAGGTCGAACCCCTCGGGAAAGCGCATCGAGCCCGAGGTGTCGAGCGCGATCAGGCAGCGGAGGTTGGTCTCTTCCTCGTACTGCTTGACGAAGTAGCGGTCGTTGCGCGCGAAGACCTTCCAGTCGAGGCGGCGCAAATCGTCGCCGGGCACGTACTCGCGGTGCTCGGCGAACTCCACCGAGGCACCGCGATACGGGCTGCGATGCGATCCCTGCAGGAAGCCTTCGACGATCAGGCGCGCCTTGACCTCGAGCCGCCCGAGCCGATCGGCGACCTTAGGGTCTAAGTACCGTCTGGAGTCCGCCATCGGCGAGCGCTTCGCTCTGGTTCGGGTCGACGCTGGTGAGGAGGCGGTCGACGAGGTCGTCGGCCGTGATGCCTTCGGCCTCGGCGGCGAAGTTGAGCAGCACGCGATGGCGGAGCACCGGCTTCGCCACCCACTTGATGTCATCGATCTCGACGCCGCTGCGGCCGCCGAGCGCCGCGCGCGTCTTCGCGCCGAGCACGAGGTACTGCGTCGCACGCGGCCCGGCGCCCCACGCGACCGTCTCCTTGAGGAACGCGGGCGCGTTCTTCTCGGTGCCGCGCGTGTAGCGAGCGAGCTTCATCGCGAAGCGGATGAGGTGGTCGGAGATCCCGACCTTGCGGACCACCTCCTGCAGCTCGAGGATCTCGGTGTGGGAGACGACCTGCTTCAGGTCGGGCGTGACGCCGGCCGTGGTTCGCCGCACGATCTCGAGCTCCTCGGCCTCGGTCGGGTAGCCGATCTTCACGTTGAACATGAAGCGGTCGAGCTGCGCCTCGGGCAGCGGATAGGTCCCCTCCTGCTCGATCGGGTTCTGGGTCGCGAAGACGAAAAACGGCCGCGACAGCTCGTAGCGCTTGCCGCCGGCCGTGACCTGGTACTCCTGCATCGACTCGAGCAGCGCCGCCTGCGTCTTGGGCGGCGTGCGGTTGATCTCGTCGGCCAGCAGGATGTTCGCGAAGATCGGGCCGTGCAGGAAACGGATCACACGCCTGCCCGTCGTCCGGTCTTCTTCGATGACCTCGGCGCCGATGATGTCGGACGGCATGAGGTCGGGTGTGAATTGAATGCG
>CAYRQC010000798.1:0-7787 GCA_964426265.1 uncultured Phycisphaerales bacterium
GCTGACTCTGTGGCATCTGTTGCGGGTGGCAGATTCCGCCGCGCGCGCCACCGTCTACGACCAGATCGCCGCGCTGGCCGCTCCGCCCGCCGGCGTGACCCGCGAGCGCTGCCTAGCGCTCGACGAGGCCGCGCTCTCGGAGTGGCGTGAGATGCTCGACGTCGAGCTGTGGTGACGACGACTCGCTTGAAGCCCGCCATGGCGCAGCTCCGCCATGGCTGCTCACGCTCTCACTTCCCCCGCGTGTACCAGGTCGACCCCGGTCCGTTGTACGACACCCCTTCGCCCCAGATCGCGTGGAAGGCACCTTGGCCGTCGACGGCCAGTCCGAGGTAGTCGCCGAAGACGAAGTCGTAGCCGAGCGAGCTCTTGTAGAGCGGCGGGGTCGCGATATTCGACAGGCGCACCGAGGGTTGCCAGGTGAGGCCGGCGTCGGTGGTCTGTTGGTACCAGGTGTTCCACGCGCCGCCGCGGCGATCGTCCTGCCATACCACACGGAAATCGTTGGCGTCCGGCCCGGCGACGACGGCCGGGAAGGCGTTGCTCACCAGCGGATCATTCACCGAGATCTGCACCGGCGCGCTCCAGGTGACCCCGTTCTTCGACGTGGTGGCCCAGAGCGGGTGGGGTTGGTGGCGGACGGTGCCGGCGTTGTAGACCAGCATCAGCTTGTGCTTGCGGTCGACCGCGATCGACGACTGCGACGAGAGGAATCCGGGGTAGCAGCCCGGCACCGAGCTGCAGTCGGGCGGCTCCTGCGAGAGATCGACGCGCACGCTCTTCCAGGTGGCGCCACCGTTGGTCGAGCGGATCACGTTGATGCGGGTCACGCCCGAGTAGTTCTGGCTGTAGTCGGCGGAGGTGAAGTAGGCGTCGCCGTTGCGAGCGACGCAGCCGCCGCTCGGCAGCCAGAGGCGCGAGTCGTTGTTGGTCTTGATCGGTGCCGAGAAGGTCTGCCCGCCGTCATGCGAGACGACGACGTAGCAGTCGGTCTCGCTGAAGGCGATGTAGACGTCCTGCCCATCGCCCGAGATGAAGAGGATCGGCTTGTCCGACCATCCGAGGAAGGTCGGGCTCGCAGGCGCGACGACGATCGCGGGCGTCCACGTGAAGCCGTGGTTGGTCGACTTCTGGAAGAGGATGCCCGGCTTGAAGAGGCTGAGCCAGCAGATGAAGACCGTTCCATCGTCGGCGACCTGCACCTGCGGGTCGGCCTCCCACGTGGCACGGTTGTCGACGTACTGGTCGGGAAACCACGTCGCGCCGAAGTCGGTCGAGGTGCGCAGGACGATCACCGGCTGTGAGTGGGCCGCGGGATCGCCATAGCGCGTCGTCATCTGGTAGACGAAGCGACCGTCCCGGCTGCACGCGACCGCCGGCTCCCAGTCGGTGAAGCGGCTCCAGATGCGCTCGTTGTCGAGCAGCGGGTGGCTCGGCGAACCGGGCGGGCTGGTGGCGACCGACGGGCCGACCTGCAGCGCCGGCAGCAGGGCCGTGACGAGCGCCGGATCGAAGCGCACCTTGCCGCGCCGTTCAGCCTCCTCTTCTCCACGTTCTTCATGCGCGCTGGCGCGTACCGCCGCGCAAGTGGTGGTGAGAGCGACGAGGGTGGCGAGTGCTGCGAGGCGTGCGCCGACCGCGGAGCGTCGGTGACCGGCGGAGAGAGTTTGCATGGCGGCGGATTGTCGGCCGCTCGTGCGATTCGAGCAAGTGGTGCGTCGCTTTTGCGGGTCAGTGCAGACAGATCTTGACCACCGCGCCCGGTGCGAGCGTCAGTTCGTCGACATGGCCCATGACGTCGCCGAGGAGCGTGCGCAGGTGGAGATGGACGTGCGAGGTGTGGTGGATGTAGATCCCCGCGGCGTCGGTTGCGTGGAAGCCGAGGAGTTGGACCGGTCGGTGGTCGACCGAATCGCTGTACTTCGCCGCGTCGCTCG
Organism: uncultured Phycisphaerales bacterium; assembly: GCA_964426265.1. Lineage (GTDB taxonomy): Bacteria > Planctomycetota > B15-G4 > B15-G4 > SIAN01 > SIAN01. The sequence goes on from CAYRQC010000798.1 coordinate 1,938, forward strand.
CCTCCTGCGTGACGAGCGCCCCTTCGGGGAGATCGTGGACGTGGATGGTCGCCGACTCCGTCGCGCCGAAGATCAGGAACGCGAACGGCGTGTTCGCGGCGATCCCGACCTTCGCGGCCGCCGATGGCAGCCAATTCTCGAGGCCGGCGAGCGAGCGCGCGTCGTCGGGCAGCTCGAGCGTCTTCCACTCCTTGACGTGCGACCAGACGAGGAACGGCGCAGTGGCAGTCGGATCGACGCGCACGCGCACGTGCAGCTTCCCGCTCGGGTCGCCGTGATCGACGTCGCTCGTGAAGACGGTGCCGTCCCAGACGAGGAGCTCGCCGCGCAGGCCGGCGCGCGGTCCGAGGGCATACGTGTGCGGCACTGCGAGCAGCTTCGCGACCTCGATCTGCGCCGCCGCCGAGCCGCTCGCGAACATCTCGCGCATCGCTCCAACGTGTTCGACCGTCGGCGGAAGGCGCGGGCCGTGGGCGGCGGGCGTGCCGCAACCGATCGTCAGACCGCAGAGCAGCGCCGAGGTCGGCAGGCGTCGCGCGAACGGACGGAGAACCCCGCGAACGGGACCCGCGATTCCGCCGCGGCTTTCGGTGGTCGTCTTCATGGCAAGCGATCGTCCGCTCCCGGCAGCAGGCACGCAAGCGCCCCGTGGCTCGCCAGTCGGGTGAACGACGGCTATCGTTCCGCGCCGCCCGTTCTAGGCGCCCATCCTCGGTTCTCGCGGAGGCTCGCGATGCGCAACGTGATCGTCGGCATGGTCCTCGTCGGCTCGTTGGGTACGCCGGCCTTCGCGCAGGACAACACGATCGACGGCCTCGACGCCGAAATGCACAGGATCGATCTCCTGGTCTCGAAGGGGCATTCGGGGACCTACCCGACCGGGCTCAACGGGCTCTCGTTCGACGCCACGATCTGCAACATCGGCTCGGCGAACATCAACTGGGACGCCGCGATGGCGCCGGAGCATCCATTCATCGCCTTCCTCGTCGCCACCACGCGAGACGGCCGCTTCCAGCAGATCTCCGGTCGCAGCTACGTCAAGCACACGTTCTCGTCGCAAAACCTCTCGGAATGCGCCACCTGCACCGACCACAGCGATTCGACGCAGCTTGCGGTCGGCTGCTCCGACACCTACTCGAGTACGAACAACGCCGACCGCTACTGGCTGGGGCCGCCCACCGAGCTCGACCCGTGGCTCCTCGATTGGGATCCGGTCTGCTCCTACTTTGATCGCGGCGACCCGGCGGCTCCGCCTCCCGACGATTGCGATGGTGTGCGGAGCCTCACGCATGGCCAAGCGGATGGCCTGGGCCCCACGGCGCACCGGATCGAAGTTGCCGATGCGGATCTGGACGTCAGCACCGCGAAGTTCTTCTACTACGGGCAATATCTGATACGCGGCGAAGCCGACGCGTTGCGCGACAACACCTGCGCGACGCGCGAGTTCGTCCCGACCTGTAACGGGACGATATGGACGATCACGACGAAGGCGGGGATCAAGCGAGGCACGATCCTCACCTCCTGGACCGGTGCGAAGGTGCGCTCGAACAGCAATGGCGGTTACGACGGCCGCGTCTTCCTCGCGTCGCTGGTGACCGGCCCTGACGCCAACGGCCTGTATCACTACGAGTACGCCATGCACAATCGCGACAACGGTCGCGCGATCGACTCGTTCCAGCTCCCGATCTGCCCGGGTGCCAGTGTCGTCAATGCCGGATTCCGCGACATCGACGTCGATTCGACCAATGACTGGTCGTTCGAGGCCGGCCCGAATGATGTGGCGTGGTCGACCACCACCAATCCGGTCGAATGGAACACGATCTACAACTTCTGGTTCGACAGCGACACAGCGCCGGCGATCGGCAGCCGGGCGATGGTGTCGGAGTTCCGGGATGGTGCCGGGCTGCCTGCGTTCACCATCTCGACGGAAGCGCCGACCGCTCCGGACATCGGGACCGACCTTGGTTTCGGCAAGGCCGGTGGCAACGGGCTCGTGCCGGACCTCTCGATCTGCGGTGGGCTCGGTTTCGACGAGACCGCGGATCTCGTGGTGCGCTATGCGGCGCCGAACGCGCTGGCGTTCCTGTTCGTCTCCGACCAGAACGTCGGCGTCGACTATCACGGCGGCATCATCGTCCCGTTTCCGCCGCTCGCCGTGGAGGCGCTGGTCACGGACGGGTTCGGCGAGATCATCTACCCGGCCGAAGGAGTGGATGAGAGCTTCGACCTCTTCGTGCAGGTCGTGGTGCTCGATCCGGACGCGGTGCGCGAGGTGGCGATGACGGTTGCGTTGGAGGTCGCACAGTGATCCCGGTGATCCGCCCGGGAAGCCGGCCGACGGGTTGCTGAGCGCCTGCTGAGACAGGCTCTGAGCCAGCTTCCGCTCCTTGACGTCCACGCGCCGCGCTGCGGTACGCCGCGGCGCTCGGCGCGCGCGCGGATTCGCGCTGCGGCGTTGATCGTCGTCCATCTGCTGGTCGTCGTGCATGTCGCGCATTGGAAGCTGAGTGGCCGGACCTGGACGCCGCTCGAGCCTTCGGAATCGATGCAGACGCTCGAGCTCGGCTACGTCAATGCGGGGTTCCTGCTCTTTGCCTTCCTGCTCGTGGTCACGCTCGTCGTCGGGCGTTTTTTCTGCGGCTGGGCGTGCCACGTGGTGGCCTATCAGGATCTGTGCGCCTGGCTGCTCGAGAAGGTCGGAGTGCGGCCGCGACCCGTGCGCGCACGCGTGCTCCGGTTCGTCCCGATCGGGGCGGCGCTCTACATGTTCGTCTGGCCGAGCGTGGCGCGCTGGTGGCACGACCAACGGCTGCCGGCGATCGCGTGGCATCTCACGACGGACTCGTTCTGGAAGACGTTTCCGGGGCCGTGGATGGCGGCGCTCACCCTCATCGTCGACGGTGTGCTCGTCGTCTGGTGGATGGGCGCGAAGGGCTTTTGCACCTACGGCTGTCCGTACGGGGCGCTGTTCGGGCTCGCCGATCGACTGGCGGTCGGTCGCATCCGGGTGACCGACGCGTGCGAGGGTTGCGGTCACTGCACCGCCGTATGCACCAGCAACGTGCGGGTGCACCAGGAGGTCGCGACCTTCGGCATGGTGGTCGACTCCGGTTGCATGAAGTGCCTCGACTGCGTGAACTCGTGTCCGAAGGAGGCGCTCTACTTCGGAATGGGTGCGCCGTCGCTGTTCGGTGGGAAGGGATCACGCGCGGCTACGCGATCACCAAGCAGCGACCTCAGTTGGAGCGAGGAGCTCCTGACCGGGCTCACGTTCGTGGTCGGCCTCTATGCGTTTCGCGGGCTCTACTCGCAGGTGCCGTTCCTGCTCGCGATCGGCATGGCGACGCTCGCCGCGATCACGCTGGTCGCGGTCAAGCGGCTGGTGATGCAGCGCGACTTCCAGGTGCAATGGTCGAGGTGGCGAATCGGCGGCCGGTTCACGCGGGCCGGGCTGTTGGGATCGGCCCTGATCGTGGCCTATCTCCTGTTCGCGGTTCACAGTGTGCTCGTCCAGTTCCACGGACGGGAAGGCGAGCGACTGCTGCAGCTCTCGATCGAGGCGCCGCGCGACGTCTCGGTGGCGAGCAGCGCGAAGTCGCATCTGATCGCCGCGCTCGAGCTGGGGCTCTTCCCCGACGGGAAGGTCGAGAACTTGCTCGCCGTCTGTGAGCAGCGCGCCGGTCACCTGGAGGCCGCGCTGCCTCACTTGCGGCGCGCATTCGCGATCGATCCGACCGCGACGAAGGGCGTCGCGCTCGCGACGATCCTCATGGAGCTCGGCCAGCGGGACGCGGCGCGGGCGGCATTGCTACAGGCGCTCGCCCTCGAGCCGGGTGATCCGGAGGCGACGCGCCGACTGCGCATCCTGGACGGCGGTGGCTCGTCACCGTCGCATTGATGGCGTGACGACTCGCGGCCGATGCGATCGACGCCGAGCGCCCAGCTCGCTACGCCCCCGACTTGGGCGTCGTCGCGGGCGGCGCCTTGGCCGCGTCGGCCTTGCGCATCGCGCGCAGGGCGATGACCAGGGTCACGCCGACGCCGAGACCGCCGCAGAAGATCATGAGGAAATCGACGAGGCGGATGCGGCTGTACGCGCTCCAGGCGCCGAGCGCGGTCGCAGTGAGCGACGCGAGCAGCGCGATGGTCTGGAGCTTTTTCTGGAACGGCGGCATGGTCGCGCTCGCGGGTGATTGGAAGGTTTGACGCGGCACTCCGAGGAGCTGCTCACGCTCTCAATCGTCGTGCGGTTGCATGTGCGAGGGTAGCGACGGGTGATCGGCGGGGCGGACGGCGGGCGAGTAGTGGAAGCTCTTCCTGCTCTCGGCGAACTCGGACTGCATCGCGGTGAGCGCCGCGGGCTCGGTGAGGAAGTCGACGCCGGTGATGGCGAGCACCTTCGCCGCGGTGAGCATCGCGCGATAGCCGCCGCTCGAGCCCGAGGCGGCCGTCGAGGCCCACGAGTGGGCGGGGATCTTCGCTGGCCAGGTGGCCACGCGCAGCTCGACGGTCGGCGTGGTCCAGCTGACGTTGCCGACGTCGGTGGAGCCGCCCGGCTCGGGCACGCGCGTGCGGCTGAACGGCTCGATCTGCGTCAGGAAGCCGTCGGCAGCGACGCCGAATGCACCTTGCAGGTCGCGCGCGAAGTGCTGCTCGTCGTCGCTGTAGGCGGCGGGACCGACCAGCTCGAGGTTCTTCTGCATCACCTCGCTGCCGGCGAAGTTGATGTTGTAGTCGTAGAGCGCCGAGAGACGGACGATCTCGGGTGCCCGATAACCGGCGGCCGCGACCTGGTACTCCTCGCCCCAGGCCATCAAATCGCCGCCGGTGATGCACCGCTCGACGTGGGCGTAGACCTTCTCGGCCTCGGTCCAGTCCTTGCCGCGCACATACATCCAGATGCGTGCGCGGTTGGGGATGACGTTCGGTGCCTTGCCGCCTTCGGTGACGACGTAGTGGATGCGCGCGGTCTCGGGCATGTGCTCGCGCAGCAGGTTGACGCCGTGCTCGAAGGCCTCCAAGGCATCGAGTGCCGAGACGCCATCCCACGGCGCCGCGGAGGCGTGGGCGCTGCGGCCGTAGAAGGTCGTCTCGAACGAGATGCACGCCTTGGTCGGCTGCAGGTGGATCTCGTTCTTGGCGGCCGGATGCCACGAAAGGCAGGCGTCGACGCCGTCGAACAGCCCGTCGCGCACCATGAAGATCTTGCCGATCCCCTGCTCCTCGGCCGGCGTGCCGTAGAGCGTGATCGTGCCGGAGATTTGGTGAGCGCTCATCGCGTCCTTGAGCGCGATCGCCGCGGCCGTCGCCGCCACCCCGAAGAGGTTGTGGCCGCAGCCGTGGCCGGGCCGCCCTTCCGCGATCGGCACCTTGGTCGGCGCGCCGCCCTTCTGTGACAGGCTCGGCAGGGCGTCGAACTCGGCGAGCACGCCGATCACCGGCTTGCCGCTCCCGTTCGACCAGTGGGCGACCCACGCGGTTGGCATCTCAGAGACGCCGCGTTCGACCTTGAAGCCGTTCGACTCGGCGAGCGTCGCGAGCAGCGCGGACGACTTCGTCTCGGTGAGCGCCGTCTCGGCGAGGTCGAAGACTTGGCGGCTGGTCGCCTCGAGCTGCGGCGCGCGGCGATCGATGGCGTCCGTGGCGGCGCGCTTCGCGGGGGTCCAGGAAGCGGACTGGGCAGGCGCCGTCGACGCCGTGGCGCGCAACGAGTCGACTCTCACGATGGTCGCGGCAGTGGCTGCGGTGCGAGCGTCCGTGGTCGGCGAGCTCGAACCGGTGCATCCAAGGATCGGCCCGCCGACCAGCGCGGTCGCCGCCGCAACGAGCAACGATCTCATCCCGAGTCTC
>CAYRQC010000799.1:0-4279 GCA_964426265.1 uncultured Phycisphaerales bacterium
CCAGAGGCTCCCGCGGCAGGCGCAACCGACCACCTTCCGAGATGGCCTCCAGGCGCGCTATCGTGCCGCGGCCACGAATCGAGGCAGGGAACCAAGTGACCGCGACGACGGTGGCGATCGACTGGCAAGGACCGAGCTCATGCACCCCGAGATGAAGAAGATACTCCACTGGGCCATCGGCGGCGGTTTCGTGGCTCTCGCCGTCGACTGGATGGTCTTGGGCGGCGAGCCGATGGGCACGCGCGCCACGGTCGGCTTCCTCTGCTACGGCGCCGGCTTCGTGACCGGAGGCCTGCTCGCCGCCAACTTCTCGAAGGATCACGACGAGGCAAGCACCCCGGCGCACGATCAGCCACATGCACCGGCTGCGTCACCTGAACCGCAGCAGCCCTCGGGTCACTGACGGGGCCGCGCGCGCCCCGCATCCGCTCGCCATCCACCGACTCGGCCACGACGCCCGCTGCCAGGAAGCGCGTCAGCTTCCCACGTTCCCACCGCAGTCATTCTTCGAAGCCACCCTTGGTCGTCACACCTCGAACCGCGGCGGCATCCGAGTGTGGAAGTCGGTCGCCTGTTGGTAGGCAACTCCCACGCGCAGCACTTCCGCCTCGCCGTAGAGCTTGCCGAGGAAGGTGATGCTGGTCGGCGTGCCATCTTTCGCGAAGCCGTTCGGTAGCACCAACGCCGGATGACCGGTGAGGTTGGTGAGCGTCAACACGTTGCCGGCGAACGGTGGCGCCACGATCACGTCGTAGTCGGCGAAGGCGACCGCCGTCTCCTCGAGCAGCAGCGTCCGCAGACGTGCGGCTCGCAGGAACTCGACGGCGGGATAGAGGCGCGCGGTCCGGAAGAGATTCGGCCAGGAACCTCCGCCTTGCTCCTTCAACTGGTCGACGCCGCCATTGCGGGTGAGATCGTCGAACGCGGAGGCGCCTTCCACGGTGAGCATTCCCGCGATGTCGTCGGCGCTCGCGCCCGGCAGCTCGACCGGGGTGAGGCTGGCGCCTTGCGCGCGGAGCACATCGAGCACCGCCTTGTCGGCGCCGCCTCCCACCATCGGGAAGGCCGACTTGAGGTAGCCGATCTTCAGCGAGGAGAGCGGCCGCGTCGCATCGAAATCGAAGCCAAGGTCGACGGTCGTGCGATCGCGATCATCCCGCCCTTCGAGTACGGAGAAGACCAGCGCACAGTCGAGCGCGCTCCGGCAGAGCGGCCCGAGCTTGTCCATCGTCCAGGAGAGCGCCATCGCGCCGTGGCGACTCACGCGACCGAAGGTCGGCCGGAGGCCGGTCGCGCCGCAGCGCGTCGAGGGCGAGATGATCGACCCGAGCGTCTCGCTGCCGATGCCGAAGCCGACGAGGCCCGCCGTCGTCGCGCTCGCCGAGCCGGCGGAGGAGCCACTCGACCCCTGCGCGGGATTCCACGGATTGCGCGTCATGCCGCCGAACCAGACGTCCCCCATCGCGAGCGCCCCGAGCGTGAGCTTCGCGAGCAACACCGCGCCCGCGGCGCGCAACCGCTCGACCACCGCCGCGTCGATGGTCGGCACGAAATCGCGATACGGTTCGGCACCGAACGTCGTGCGAATGCCCTTCGTGTAGAGCAGGTCCTTGGCACCCCACGGGAGGCCGTGCAGCGGGCCGCGCCACTGACCCGCCGCGATCTCGGCGTCGGCTTGCTTCGCCTGCGCGAGCGCCGATTCGCGCAGGAGCGTCACGACGCAGAAGAGCTCCGGGTCGTGGCGCTCGAGGCGTTGCAGGTACATCTCGGTCAGCTCGACCGAGGTCACACCACCGGTGCGGAGCAGCTCCGAGAGCTGCCAGACCGGCGCGAAGGCGAGTGCCTCGACGTCGCCCGGAACCTCGAGTGGCGGCGCCTCCGGAAGCTTCACCCGGCGCGCGGCCGCCGGCGGCCGAACGCGCCCCGGCGCCACTGGATCGAAGTAGAGACACGGTGCGACCTGGTTGTCGAGCGGCCGCTCGCGCAGGTGCGCGAAGCTCGCGAGCTGACCATTCACCCCTTGCTCGAGCTGCTTGCGCTGGGCTTCCGTGAACGCGAGGCCGGCGAGCTTCTCGGCCTGCTCGATCATCGCGGCGGTGATCCGCGGTGCGTCCTGCGCCACGGCGAGCAGTCGCTGCGGGAAGAGGGTCGCGCCGAGCCCGAGGCTGCCGCACCAGGCGAGGAAGTCGCGTCGGCGGGTGCCCCCCTGTCCGCCCCGGTGCGAGTCCACGCGCGAGCCGTCCGAGCGATCGCACTTGGGCGACGTGAATCCCTCGTCCATCAGCAGCTCCTTCCGCGGTCGCACGATCGGGCGCGATACCGAGACCCACTGATCGCGTCACCGTCGCGCTGAGTTCCGGCGAGCCTAGCTCCGGGCAATGGCAGCGCGACTTGCGGGGATTTAGTTGAAACTGAGACTCTGTCTCATTATTATTCGTTGCTCCAGGCTTCGATGGGGCGGCCCGTGGTGGGCGTGCCTCCGAACTCTCTCCCACAGTCGAGCGGAAATCGCACGTGACGGCCGTCCATTTCAGTCGAGCCCTGTCATCCCTGCTTCCCCTCTGTCTGGCGGGAGCGGCCGTTGCTCAATCGACGCCGCCGTCTCCCCCTACCGACCCCGCCCAATCTGCCGCACCGGCGGCCCCCACCAACCAAGAGCTCCTGGAACGACTGGAGCGCCTCGAACAAATCGAGCGCGAGAACCATGCGCTGCGCGTGCAGGTCGACCAGCTCACCCACACCAGCGATGCAAGCCGCGCCCGCGATGCCGAGCTCGCTGCCGATCTCTCCGGCCTCGGCTCTCCTGGCTCGAAAGCGGGCGGCGACGCCCACTCCGCAAAGCTGACCGACGCGGGTCGCAAGCTCGCGGAGAGCGGCCTCTCGCAAGCCTTCGGCGGCCTCTACACCAAACCGTTCCTGACCAGTGCCGGTGGCATCGCGCTCGGCGGCTATGTCGATCTCACCTATCGCAACGCGCAGGGCGCCGATGGCACTTTCAGCTTCGACCATCTGATCCCGTTCATCTATGCGCAGCCGAGCGAGCACGTGAAGTTCGCGACCGAGATCGAGATCGAGGATGGCCACGAGGTCGAGGTCGAGTTCGCCGTCATCGATCTCACCTTCAGCGATCCGTTCAACTTCCGCGCGGGCGTGCTCCTCTCGCCACTGGGCAAGTTCAACCTCGTCCACGACTCGCCGGTGAACGAGCTGACCGACCGGCCACTGGTCGACCGCACCGTGATCCCGACGACTCTGCGGGAGGCGGGCTTAGGCGGGTTCGGAACGCTTGCGTCGGCCGACTCGGTCATCGGGCAGGTGACGTGGGAAGCGTACGCCACCACCGGCTTCAAGGGGCTGCTCGACGACGGCACGGCGGGCTTCGACACCAGCGACGGGCTCGCGGAAGGACGCCCGCACGAAACGCTCGGCACCGAAGATCCCTTCAAGGACATCAACAACCAGCTCTCCGGCATCGGTCGCGTCGAATGGAGCCCCACACTCGGCACCGCGCTCGGTCTTTCTGGCCACACCGGCACCTACGACGAGGGCGGAAAGAACAACCTCACGATCGTCGCCCTCGATGCCGCGCTCGACGGCCGGGCGCTCTCGCGGATGTTGGGCGCGACCGGCGCGATTGCCCGATTCCTCGACGGCTTCGAGCTCCTCGGCGAGGCGGCCCACGCCCACCTCGAACGCGACGCACTGGCGCGCTCGGCCGGCATCCCCGATCGGCTGGCCGGCTGGTACGCGCAGGCCAACTACCGCCTCTACGCCGACTTCCTGCAGAGCTTCGAGCAACGCGGCTGGCTCGACGACGGCAGCCATTTCACACTGGTCACGCGCTACGACCAGATCGATCTCGACGGCGCCGAACGCAAGCGCTGGACGTTCGGCGCGAACTTCCGGCCCAACCGCTGGCAGACCGTGCTCAAGCTCGAGTACCAGTTGAACTCGGAGAGCGGCAGTAACGCGAATCTCGACGACGACGCGTTCGTCGCCTCCATCGCGACCTACTTCTGAACGCGCCGAATCGGTCATTCGAGCCCTTCCATGCTGCACGCGCTGGTTCTGCTGATCTGCTCGCTCGCCCCGACGGGCGACGACACCCAGGTCCTGCTCACCAAGACGCAGGCGCTGCAAGTGGTCTTTCCCGGCTGCGAGCGGGCGCTCGAAGTGCGTCGCGTGCTCAGCGACGAGGAGAAGGGCGCGCTCGAGAAGGCGCTCCATCGCACGCTCGAGGAGAAGGGCTTCCTCGTCTATCTCGGGCTGCGCGGCGAGG
>CAYRQC010000800.1:0-13680 GCA_964426265.1 uncultured Phycisphaerales bacterium
CCTCGATCGACAGCGCCGCGACGAGCGGCGAGCGGATGGCGCCGCCACTCACGCCCTCTCCGACGAAGAGCAGCGCCCGTCGGTTGGCGATGAACGGCGCCAACGCCGCGATTGCGAGCAACCCGTGGACGGCCGCGTCCGCCACGAAAGTGACGCCTCGACGAGCGGGGCTCACCCGAGCTCGCTTCGCCGCCGCAGCGCGACGTGCGCCAGGTCGGAGAGCAGGAATCCGACGAGCGTCGAGACGCCCACCAAGACCGCCAACGCCATCATCGTCGGATAGTCGCGCGCCAAGGCGGACTCGATCGTCAACCGGCCAAGACCGGGAATCGCGAAGAGCGTCTCCACCGTCACGCTGCCCGTCACCAACCATGGCAGCAGCCCGGAGAGGAGCGCGACCACTGGCAGGATCCCGTTCTTCAGGGCGTGACGCCCGAGAACGAGTCGCTCGGGGAGGCCGCGCGCGCGCGCGGCGACGATGAACGGTTGGCGCAGCGCCTCGAGTACTCCGGCGCGCGCGTACCGCGTCACTCCGGCGAGTCCGGCGAGCACCAAGCAGGCGACCGGAAGCAGCGCATGGCGCAGCTGATCGAGGAAGCGCTCGACCACCCCGACGCCCTCGAGCCCCGGCGTCGCGCTCCCGGTGAACGGCAAGTTGCCGAACAGGCCGCCACAGAACAGCGCGATCAGCAAGGTCCCGATCAGCAACATCGGCATCGAGTGCAACAGGAAGAGCGCCGAGCCAATCCACCGTTCGGCACGCCTGCCCGCACGCGCCGCGCACCAGAGGCCGAGCGGAATGCCGATCGCGTAGATCAGCACCACCGCGGTGACCTGCAGCGGCAACGACACCCACGCCGCGTCCGCGATCTTCTCGCTCACGGGCCGCCGGTCCGACGTCAGCGATTCGCCGAAGTCGAAGCGGATGGAGCGCGAGAGCCATTGCAGGTACTGCTCGGGCAGCGGTCGATCGAGCCCCAGCAGCCGCTCCGTTTCGGCGACCTGCGCAGCCGAGACGACCCCTCCCTCCGACGAATCCAGCAGATCCGACAGCGGCCCACCCGGAGCGAGCCGTGAGAGCACGAACGTGACGATCGTGATCCCGAGCAGCGTCGGAATGGCGACCAGGAGCCGACGCAGGAGCCACCGCTTCACGGGCGAAGCGCTCTCCGAAGGAACCTCACGGCGCGCTCCACCAACCGAAGAAGCGCGCGCCGAGCTTGTGGATCTTCACGTCCTTGAGCTTGGTCGACACCAGCACCACCGACTGCGGGTTGTAGAGCGGCGTGATCGGTTGATCCTCGGCGAGCTGACGGTGGATCTGATGCGCGAGATCGAGGCGCGTCGCGCGGTCGAACTCGCTGCGGTACGCCTCGAGCAGCCGGTCACATGCCTCGCTCCGGTAGCCGCCGTAGTTGGCACCCTCGTCGATCGCGCTCGAGTGGCAACGGTCATAGAGGTCGTCGTCGCGCGGATCGGAGAACCAGCTGAGCTGCCCGGCATCGAACTCGTGGGCCGCGAGCTGCCGATAGAGCTCCTTCGCCTCGAGCCCCACCATCTCGACCTTGACGCCGACCGCCGCGAGCTGCTCCTGGAACCAGATATTGCCGGTCGCGAATGCGGGCACCGGCGAGCGCGCGTGCTTGAGCTGGAAGCGCAGCGGCGTGCCGTCGTGATCGCGGATCCCGTCGCGGTCGTGGTCGGTCCAACCCGCCTCGTCGAGCAGCCGCTTCGCCGCCTCGGGGTCGAACGGCAGCGGTGCCACGGTGCGGTCATACTCGGGCGTGGCGAAGGCGAGCGGCCCGCTGATCACCGCTGCATGCCCGAGGTAGACCTTCTCCTTCACCAGCTCGCGTGGATAGAGCATCGTCATCGCGCGCCGGACGCGGGCATCCGCGAACGCCGGATGAACGTGATTCCAGACGATGTAGGTCCACTGCGGCAGGTAGTACTCGTGGAAGGTCGCCAGCTCGGCAAAGCGCGGGTCGCCCTTCATCTCCTCGTACCGCGCGACGTCGTTCACTGGAACGAGTGAGAGCTCGCCGCGCTCGAAGAGCAACGGCGTCTGGGTGATGTCGGGAACGAAGCGGATGCGGACCTGGTCGAACCAATACGGGAGCCGATCGGCTGCGAACCAGTCGCTGTTGTAGGCGAGCTCGAGGTACTCGCCGCGCTTCCATTGCGTGAAGCGGTAGGGACCATAGCCAACTGGCGCACTCATGAGCGGATCGCGGTTGAAGGCGTCCGCGTCGTGCGCCGCAAGATGCTCGGGCATCAGCCGGAAGTTGTAGCCGAACTCGAGCTCGACCCGGAAGTAGGGTGCCTTGGTGATGACGGTGAAGGTGTAGCGATCGACCGCCTTCACGCTCTCGATCGCGCCGAGTGCCGCGCGCGCGCGCTCGGCATGGACGGCAGGGTTGCGGAGCATCTCCCACGAGAACTCGACGTCGCGGCTCGTCACCTCGGCCGGCCCGTCGGGTCCGCCGCGATGCCAGTGCACGCCCGGGCGCAGATGCCACGTGTAGGTGCGGCGATCGGCCGCCATCGTCGGCCGTTCCGTCGCCAGCAGCGGCACCAGCTCCAAGGTGTCGGCATCGATGTCGAGCAACGGCGGAAAGAGATAGGTCCTGCAGATCAGCTCCTCGGCCGCGGTCGTCCGCAACACGTTGTTGAGCGTCCCGTACTCCGCGGTGATCGACTGGACGAACGTCCCGCCGCGCCGGGGTGACTGGCCACTCGCGGCGAGGCTCTTGCGACCGGCGTCCGAGAAACAGAATGACCGGACTTGATCGGTGGTCGGCACCTGCCCACGGTCAGCGCCGCTGTTGGCGGATGGGGCCTGTGGCGTCGCGGCGCCGCCACCGCGGCTCGCGACGACGAACCCCATGGCGAACCCGATCACGAGCAACAGCGTGAGCCGCCTGGTGAACAGGAACCGACCGCTCAGGAACTCGATCCGGCGCGTGCGAAACGTCATCGCTGCGAGTTCCTCTTCATCCGGCAGCGGGGCCGGGAACGCATGGTCTGACCACACTCCCCAATGTCGCTTCCGGCGAGAGGGTAACGGCGAACCGTGACGGCAAGCTCTCAGCGGCCAGCGACCGCCACCACCTCGATCCGGCTGTCGACGCGAAGCAGAGAGCGGAGCGCCTCGGAAGCCGCGCCGCTCCCGCCCTTCTCCAGCCGTGCACGCCGCCCAAACGAGGCGAGCGGATCACCCGTCGCCAGCACGTCCCGCGCCACCATCATCGCGAGGGAATCGGGAGCCGCCGCGGCCGCGGCGACGCCGCCGTCCATCCGCTCGAGCAGCGCTCGAAAGGCCGCGCTCGAAAGCGACTCCCCACCGGACAGCTTCGCCACACCCTCGCCGAGCGTCCGCGTGAGCGTCTCGAGCGACTCGCCGGAGCCACCCAGAAACGCGACCAGCGCCCCTTGCCGTTGCCGTTCGGCCAGCACCGCCTCGCGGCTCGCCGTCACCTCGAGCCAGGCGCGCGCCAGCTCCAACCGATCGGCGAGCGGATCCTCGCACCAGTCGAAGCGATAGCCGATGCAGCTCTCCGAACCACCCGGCGGTGCATCGACCCGCCTCGGACGAACCGCCACGAGCTCGGGATCGACATTTGGCGCGACGCCACGCGCCCGCGGCAGCGTCGCGAGAGCGCGGCCTGCAGCCAGCGCCAACGTGGATGGCGCGGCGCCGCTGACGAGCACCACCACGCTGCCTTCGCTGCCGCAGCGGGCGGCCAAGAAGGTCTCGAGATCACTCTTGGTCAACCGCTTCGCCGCTGCGAGGCGTCCGGCCGCGCCGAGCCCCCCCACGGTCGTCGGATAGGCCGCCTGCCGAAAGCGATCGAGAGCCGTTGCCGGAACGGGCGCTGCCGATCGTGACTTGGCGATCTCGTCGAAGCGCGCGCCATCGACTCCCGCTGGCGTGAGGCGTTGCACGAGCGCCGCCAGCGCCGTTTCGAGCTGCTCGACCTTGACGCTTCCGTGGAAGAACGTCGCCGTCGGCTCCAACTGCACGCCGAATGGCTCGTGCGGCTCCGGCGACGCCGGCGGCTCATGCGGCTTCGGCGGCTCCGACGGCTCGTTCTGCTTGGTGCCCGCCAGCGCCTGCGTTGCGTAGTCGGCCATCAACCGTGCCAGCCCGCGTCCCGGCGGAGCGGCGTCGTCGGCCCAGCCCACCGGCAGCGCGATGACGACCTCGACGACCTCAGGTGAGACTCCCGCCGCCGGCGTCACCACGACGATCCGCACGCCCGACTCGAGCGCCGACTCATCGAGGCGCGGCGGCGCTGTCTGCTCTCCCGGCCGTGCCCTCGGCTCCACCGCCACCGCGGCGCCCGCCGCCACGACCACGGCGCCCATCACCAGCAGCTCAGCGCAGCGCAATGGCGTCGATCTCCACGAGAGCTCCCTTGGGCAACGCCGCCACGGCGACGGTCGACCGCGCCGGACGATTGCTGCCGAACAGCTCGGCATAGACCTGATTCATCGCCGGAAAGCTGCCCATGTCGGTGAGGAAGACCGTCGTCTTCACCACCTTGGCGAGGCTCGAACCGGCCGCCTCCAGCACCGCCGACAGGTTCTCGAGCGCGCGCCGCGTCTGCTGAGCCACGTCGCCGCCACCCACCAGGACGCCGCTCTTGCCCGGCTCGAGCGCAACCTGCCCGGAGCAAAAGAGTAGTGCTTCGGTCACGATCGCCTGCGAATAGGGACCGATCGCGTCAGGCGCACGCACGGTCGCGATTGGTTGCTGCACCCGTTCACTCCCCATGCGGCCGTCCCTCCCGAAGCTTGCGCTCGACCTTCGACTGGATGCACGCGGGAACGAGCCCCGTCAGGTCGGCGCCGAAAAGCCCAGCCTCGCGCACGAGGCGCGCCGAGATGAAGGCGCAACCCGGCGACGGCATCACGACGACGGTGTCGAGTTGCGGCGCCAGCTGGCGGTTCATCTGCGCCATCGACAGCTCGAGCTCGAAATCGCCCGCGCTGCGCACACCGCGCAGCAGGCAGCTCGCGCCGAGGGAGCGGGCGACGTCGACGGCAAGCCCCTCGAACGCCGTCACCTGCGCCGTGAGCTTCTCGGCGGCGAGCACCTCCCGCAGCAGACCGATCCGCTCGTCGACCGTGAAGAGCGGCCGCTTCGCCGGGTTGCGACCGATGGCGATCGTCAGCTCGCCGAAGAGCGCGATTCCGCGACGGATCAGATCCAAGTGTCCACTGGTGACAGGATCGAAGCTGCCGGCGTAGAGGGCGCGCACCATCGCGGGAATTGTATCGGCGTCCGTCACCAGCTCGGTCGCGCGACGTCTTGATCGCCATGGCGGCTGCACGACGATCGGCGATTCCACCCCTGCTCGGCGGCGCGCTGGCGTTGGCGGCGGCAGCAACCGCGGCACCACCGATCGAGTGGACCCTGTTCCTTGGCGCCGCCTTGCTGCTCGTTTCGCGCGGGACCGCACCACTCGCCCCGTTCGTCCTTGCCGGTGCGCTGCTCGCCGCGCCACCGTTGCCACGGGTGGCGGAGCACCACTCCGTGACCACGTTGGTGCGCGTCCGCACCGCCTCGAGAGCCTCCGCGCAACGCGCCGTGGTGACGGCGGTGGAGTGGGTGGACGACCCCACGCTCGCTCGGGCAGGCGACCCGTTTGGCTTTCTCGTCGAGCCGAGTGGACGGCAGAGGCACCACACCGGTGAGTGGCTTGCGGCTGCCGGCGAGCTGACCGCCGCCGCGGCAGCGCGCAACCCGTGTGGGCGAATCGGATCGCCGCGGCTCCTCGCGACTCAGGTGCGGAGCGACGTCGCGATCGCGGGCGTCTGGGCAACGCTCCGGTGGCGGTTCGACACACTCGCTTCGGCGATCGACGAACGGCTTCACCAACGTCTTTCGCCGGCCGCCGCCGCCTTCGCTCGCACGCTGGCGCTCGGCCGGACCGACGAGCTCTCGAAGCAGTTGCGCGACGACTTGAAGGCGATCGGCGCGTGGCATCTGCTGGCCGTGAGCGGGGCGCACGTCGTGCTGGTGGCGGCACTCGTCCAGTGGTGCGTGCGAAGGCTCCCACCGTGGCTCGCGATGATGATCACGATCGGCGCGGTCCTCGCGTTCGCGCTCCTCAGCGGCGGTCAGCCACCGGCGCTGCGCGCGGCGATCGCCTTCTCGATCGTGTGCATCGGCCGCGCGCTGCAACGGACCGGCGACACCGGGAGCACGCTGGCGCTGCCGTTCCTTCTGCTGGCGGCGGGCGCCTCGGAGCTGCTGCGCGATCCCGGTCTCCAGCTCTCGTTCGTCGCCGTGCTGGCGCTCTGCGTCGCGGCGCGCTACGGGCCATCGCGATCGCCGCGCGGGAGCGGTCACGGCATCGACCTGCGCCTCCCGATCGGCCGCGCGCTGCGCTTCGCGCTCTTCGCGTCGGTGGCAACCTCCCCGCTCACGGCATTCCACTTCGGGAGCGTCGCGTGGCTGGCGCCGATCGCCACGCTCGCGCTCACACCGGTCGTGTCGGTGGCGCTCGTCCTGGCACTCATCACGATTGCGACGCTCGCGCTGCCGGCGGTTGCCGCGTGGCCGTTCGGACGGTTGCTCGAATGGCTGCACGCCACCGTCGGTGCGATGGCATCGTTCGCCGCGCGAATGCCGGCGACGCCGTGGCAGATCGCACCACCGTCACCGACCGTCGTCCTCGGGCTGATCGCCGTCCTCGTGGCGCTCCTCGCGAGGCGGCCAGCTCTGGCTTCGTGCATCGCGATCGGCTCCCTCGTGCTGACATGCCTCGCTGGCAACGCCACGCCACCAGCGCTGCTCCTGCTCGACGCCGGACACGGGCAGGCAGCGCTCGTGCGGAGCGGCGGCCGGTGCGATCTCTTCGACGCGGGCGGTGATGGCGCATTGGATGGCGACGAGCTCACGCACGGGTTGATGGCTCTGGGCGTCGACCACCTTGACGCACTTGCACTCTCCCACCTCGATGCCGATCACTGCGCCTTCGCGCCGTGGCTGCTCGACCGCTTCCCAGTCGGCGAGGTCATCCTCGCTGCTGCCGCGCGCGCCGAGCTGGAGAGCGCCACCAACGGACCGATCGCCGAGTTGCGCCAGACCTTGGCGGAACACGAGGTCAGCGTGCGATTCGCCGTGGCTGGCGATCGGATCGGGCCGCACCAGTTGCTCTGGCCGCCGCCGGGCCGCAGCTTTGCGGCGCGCAACGATGGCTGTCTCGTCATTCGGGCGGCGCTCGATGATTCCGGTGCCCCGAACGGTGCCACGGCGCTCTTCACGGGTGATCTCGAGGGCTACCCACTCCTCGAGCTGGCGGGAGCCCTCGATCGCGAGGACGCCGTCGTGCTCCTCCCTCACCACGGCAATCGCGACCCCGCGGTCGATGCGCTGATCGAGCGATGCCGCCCACGCCTGGCGCTCGCAAGCCGAGCCGATCCGCTGCTCCCTTCCGAAACGTGCCGCGCCCTCGCTGCGGCGAACGCTCCGTGGCTCTCGACGGCCCTCGGCGGCGCCATCGCACTCACGGTCGACCCGCACTCGCCGTTCACTTTCGCCATCCGACGCGCGGCGGAGGCGCGCTGATCCGCCGGCGGCCTCGGAGTTGCTGCAATCGGCCGTTCTGCCGATGATCTCGGTTGGCCAGCCCGAGCGGTCCCCCGGAGCTCGATTCGCATGCTCCTCCTTTCGCTCCCCCTGCTCTCCACGCTCTCGTCGTTGTGGCTGGTGGCGCCCGACGTGGTCGAGCTCAAGGATGGCTCGCGACTGGTCGGCGAGATCCGGGTTCGCAAGGAGAAGGAACCGCCGAACAGGGACACCGAAGTCAGGGAGATCATCGAGCTGCAGACCGCCGTCGGACCATTGCACTTCGACCCCAGCGAGGTCGCGACGATGGAGCGGCGCGCCGCGCTGCTGGCGCGCTTCCGTCTCGCGAATCGAGCGGCGGACGGCCGGCCGCATGCCCTGATCAGCCTCGCGGGCTGGTCCCTTGATCACGGGCTCTTCGCTGAGGCTTTCGATTGCGTCGATCGAGCCACTGCGGCGGCGGCCGATCCCGATGCACTGACCGCGACCACGACGCGCCTGCGAGCCGAGGCGCTGCTCGACGGTGCCGGCCCGTTCTGCCCGCCCGATGCCGATGGGCGCGAGAAGCTGCTCGCCCGCGTGGGTGGCAGCAGTGGCGCTCGCGCCGCGTTCGCGCACGACCTCCTGCTGCGCGAAGAGCCGCAACGGCTCGCGAGCTGGCTCCTCGAGCGGCTCGAGAGCGTCGATGTCGCCACCCGTTGCGGCGCCGCCGACCTGCTCGGCGCGCAGTGCGCCACCGGAGGCCACGAGGCGCTCCTCTCCAAGCTGGTGCGCTCCTCCCTCGTCGACAGCGACGAACGCGTGCGGACGCACGCTCTCGATGCGGCGGTTCGGTCGCACCATCCACAGTTGGTGCTCCCCTACCTCACCGCGATCGAGACGGACGATCCGGCGTTCCGCGCGCGTGCCTACCCGGCGCTCGCCGCGATCCAAGACCGGCGCGCCGTGCCGGCCCTGATCGGCATGCTCGAGCCGCGGGTTGCCGCTGGCGCCGGCGGCTCCTCGCTGCCGCACGCCCACATCTTCGTCGGCGAGCAGCGCGCCTACGTGCGCGACTTCGACGTCGAGATCGCGCAGGGGGCCGTCATCGCCAAGCCGGTGATCGGGGTGTTGCAACAAGGCCTACTGCTCGACGTCGCCGTCGCGGGAGTGACGATCATCCACTTCGACGAGCGGCGTGCCGTGCTCGGCGCCCTGAAGGGCCTCACGAACCAGGAGCTCGGCACCGATCCCGCCGCCTGGCGGAGTTGGTTGCGGACGCACGGCGGAGAGCTTCCCGCTCGCTGATCTGTCACCACCGCATTCGGCGTACGTCTTGGTGCGCATGGATGCTGAACCCATTGATCCGCAAGCCGTCGAAACTCTCGCGCGGGCGCACGGCGCGACGCTCCAAGACCTGGCGGCCGTCCCGGTCGAGGTCGAGGTGCGACTCCTGCGCGGGCTGCTCGGGATCGTCAAGATCATCGGGTTGCCCGACTCGGCGCTGCGCGAGAGCCGGGAGCGCGTCGCCTCCGCCGTGAAGTCGGCGGGCCTCGTCTTTCCCGACCGCTCACTGTTGGTGAACCTCGCGCCGGCGGAGACACGCAAGGTTGGCCCGGGGCTCGATCTGCCGATCGCCTGTGCCATCCTGGCGGCGACCGGCCAGCTCCCGATGGCAGCGCTCGAACTGCCGTTGCTGTTCGGCGAGCTGGCGCTCGATGGCCGGTTGCGCCCGGTGCGCGGGATCGTCCCGGTCGCATTGCAGGCACGCCGCGAGCGCCGGCCGCTGGTGCTTCCGCGCGCCGCGCTCCACGAGGTCGCGCTCGTCCGTGGTCTGGAGGTCCTGGCCGTCGAGACACTGCGCGAAGTCGTGGCGCTGCTCCGCGGCGAGCAGCCGTGGCGACCGAGCGCGCCACCGCCGGCCGCGCGTGGCGAACCCGATGACGGCTCGTGGGACGCGATCGTCGGCCAGGACGAGGCGAAACGCGCGCTGCTCGCGGCCGCTGCCGGCGGCCATCACGTGCTGCTTTCGGGTCCACCGGGGACCGGGAAGAGCATGCTCGCTCGCAGCCTCGCAGCGCTGCTGCCCGACCTCGAAGAGAGCGACGCGCTCACCGTCTCGTGCGTCCACTCCGCGGCCGGGCTGCCGGCGCGCACCGACACACTCCGGCCGCCGCTGCGGGCGCCCCATTGCTCGGTGACGCTCGCGGGGCTCGCGGGTGGTGGCGCAGTGCCACGCCCCGGCGAGCTGACCCTCGCCCATCGCGGAGTGCTCTTCCTCGACGAGCTGCCGCAGTTCCGGCGCGTGGCGATCGACCTGCTGCGCGGTCCCCTCGAGGAGGGCGAGCTGCTGCTCGCGCGGGCGGGGCGTTCGGTCCGCTTTCCGGCGCGGTTCCAACTGGTCGCCGCGATGAACCCCTGCCTCTGCGGCAATGCCGGCGAGCCGACCAGCGCCTGCTCCTGCTCACCCGCGATGATCGAGCGCCATCGCGCGCGCATCAGTGGCCCGATTCTCGACCGGATCGATCTCTCGATCCGCGTGCCCTTCGTTCCCGCGGAGCGGCGCGTGCTCTCGCCGCAGCCGTTGTTGGCGGCGTCGGCGCGCGAGCGCGTGGCGGCGGCGCGGCGGCGGGCTCGACAACGCAACGGTGGCGTGCTGAATGCCGATCTGCCACCGGCGCTGCTCGAGCGCGCGGTGGCACTCGACCAGGCGAGTCGCGACTGGCTCCTGCGCACGATCGACCGCCTTCGCCTCTCGCTGCGCGCCCACCATCGGCTGCTGCGAGTCGCGCTGACGCTGGCCGATCTCGACGGCTCCGAGTCGATCGGCCGTGAGCAGCTCGCGCGCGCGCTCGCCTATCGCGAGCCGGAGCGCCGCGAAGTGCCCTTCAATGCGCCGCGCTGAGCGGAATCCCGAGGAGTGGCAGCGCGACGAACATCATCCATGCGGTCACGAAGAGCGCGCTCACCAGATCGAGCACGAGGCCGATGCGCACCATGTCGCCCATCCGCAGGCGGCGGGTGGCGAAGACGATGGCGTTGGGCGCCGTGCCGGCCGGCATCATGAACCCGCAGCTTGCCGCGAGCGTGGCCGGCAGCAGCAGTGCCGCCGGCGGCAGCTTCAGTAGCGGCGCGACCGCCGAGAAGATCGGCAGCAACACCTGCGCACACGCCGTATTGTTCATGAACTCCGACACGAAGATCACGAAGAGGCAGGTCGCGAGGAGGATCCACCACGGCGAGGCGCCGGCGAGAGAGCGCGCGAGCGCTTCACCGAGCGTCTTCGAAAGCCCGCTCGACTGGAACGCGTCGCCGAGTGCGAAGCCGCCGCCAAACAGGAGCAGGATGCCCCACGGCAGCTTCGCCTCGGCCTCGCTCCAGTCGAGCAGTGGCACCCGACGCACGCCTGCGCGAACCGTCATCCCCGGTGCGGGCGGGACGTGCACGACGAAGCAGAGCGTGGTGAGCGCCATCGCGACGGTGCCATCGGTGATGAACCCCTTCGGCCACCAGGCGCGCGACCAACCGAACGGCCAGTGGACGCCACCCGCAGCACTCGCAGTCGTCCCCAAGTCGAGCGGCTCGCGCGTGATCCAGAGAAGCGCCGCGGCGGCGAAGAGGAGTGTGACGCAGATCTCGCCGAGCGACCATTGCGGCAACGCGGCTGCCTCGGCGCGCACTGCCTCGCGCGTCGCGCGGCCCGCCATGCGCGGCAGACCACGCGTCAGGAGCAGGCCGATGATCAGCGCCAGCAGCAACGCGAGCGGAGTGAACGCCGCCATCCACTGGAGGAAGCTGATCTCCGGCGGGCCACCCGCCATTCCGGCGCCGAAGTCGCGAGCGTAGCGCTCACGGAAGACCAGGTTGGGCGGCGTCCCGACATAGGTTCCGAGGCCTCCGGCGGTCGCGCCGTACGCCACCGCGAGCAGGATCGACCGATCGAAGCGGCGCCGCGCCTCCTCCGGAAGATCGACTTCCAGACGCCGGCTCACGGCGAGCGCGATCGGCAGGAGCACCAGCGTCGTCCCGCTGTTGCTGATCCACATCGACACCAGCGCCGCCGCGAGCGCGAAGCCGACCACCAGCGCGCGCGGAGCACCGCCGAGCAGCGACAGGACGAAGATCGCGAGCCGACGATGGAGCCCCCACCGCTCGAGCGCGAGCGCCAGCAGGAACCCGCCGAGCAGGAGGATCAGCAGATCCTCCATGTAGAGGCGCGCCACGTCGGCCGCCGGCTTGATCCCCAACGCCGGCAGCAACACGAGCGGCAGCAGCGAGGTCGCCGCGATCGGCAGCGCCTCGAGAATCCACCAGAGCGCCACCCATGCGGTGACGGCCAGCGTCTTCAGCGCCGCCCCTTCGAGCCCACCCGGTTTCAGGATCAGCAGCAACGCGCAAGCGACCGGCCCGGCGGCCACGGCGAACCAGCGCGGCCGCTGCGCGGCGTGCAGCTCTTCGCTCATCGGCGCGTCTCGGCACCGATCCAATCGAGGTAGCTCGCGGCGCCCGCGACGATCGGGAGCGCGATGATCTCGGGCACTGCGTACGGATGGAGCGCCGCGATTCGCGCACGCACCTCCGCGAAGAGCGCGACTCGCGTCTTCAACAGCAGGAGGTGCTCCTCCGCCGCGTCGATCTGGCCGTTCCAACGGAAGAGCGAGCGCAGCGGGCCGATCTGGTTGACGCACGCCACCAGCCGCTCGTCGAGCAGCGCGCGCGCCAGGCGATCGCCGACCGCGACGTCCGGCACGGTGACGAGAACCACGACGTACTCGGCATGGCTCACGGAGTCCGACATCGGGTCGGACTATACTTCGCGCGATGTCGCGCCTGCCGCTGCTCACGATCGCCGCCGTCCTCTGCGCGACCTTCGCGCGCGCCTGGGTTCGACCGGTCTATGTGGGCGCGCCGGACGCCGCCGCGGTCACACCGTCCTTCGGCATCGAGCACCCGTTCGGCGATGACCTGAAGGGAGCGAGCGACGCGCTCCATTCGCTGTTGGCGCGCAGTCTGTTGCGCGAAGGGTTGGCCGCGACCGGCGGGATCCCGCTGCTCAACATCTCCGCGGCGAAGCCCGCCGACTTCTTCTACTACGACCACCACCCGCCTGGCGTCTCGCTGCTGACAGCGCTTGCCTTCCACCTCTTCGGTGAGAGCGAAGGGATCGCCCGAGGCGTCGCGCTGCTGCTTGCGACGATCACGCTTGTTGCCGTGGCACTGCTAGTCGGCCGGGGCGGCGGAGATGGAGCGGCCGCGCTCGGCGTGATCGCGATGGCGGCTGTTCCTGGCGGCCTCTATTGGGCGACGCAGCTCGACTACCAGGTGCCGGCGATGGCCGGCTGCGGCTGCTTCCTGGCGCTCGCCTCCGCGCGCGATGGCGGTCGATGGCGCACGGCGGCGGCCGCGCTGGCACTCACGATCGCCATGCTCTTCGACTTCCTCTCCGTACTGGCACCGGCAGCGCTCGCACTCGATCGGCTGCTCGCCGGTCCGCGGCGGTGGCGGGCGCTCCTGGGTTGGCCGGCGCTCGCGGCCGCCGTTGCACTGTCGACCGTGCTGTGGAAACAGTGGCAGATGGCGCGCTACGGCCATGGCGACGGCCTCGGCATCGACGGCAACATCGCCACGATCTGGCAGCTCCCGGCGGGAGTCGACGTAGTCGGGTACCTGCGAATCGTCGAAGGCCACTTGCGGGCGATCGTGACGCCACTCGGCGAGCTGGTGATCGCGCTCGGATGGCTCGTCGCATTGTTTCCGGGTCGCCACCCCGACCTCAAGAGGTTCCTCCGGACGAGCACGCTCCTTGCGCTCGGAGCTGGACTCCTCCCGCGACTGCGCGCGTTGGACCACCCCTATTTTCAGCTCTTCTGGTTGCTTCCGCTCGGCGCCTCGGCAGGCCTGCTCGGCAGCACGCTGCTTCGGCTCGGCACGCGGTTCACCACGCCAACAGCGGCAGCGCCAACCCTACCGCCGATCTCGGACGAACCACCGCTGCCGACCTCATCGTGGCGCCGCCTCGCCGCGACCACTCTCGCGCTCGCTTTCCTCATCATTGGTGTCATCGACCTGCCGCACTCGACGATCGATCCGAATCATCCTGCCTCACACCGCCTCGCCCGCGA
>CAYRQC010000801.1:0-4000 GCA_964426265.1 uncultured Phycisphaerales bacterium
GACGACGCTCTCCGGACGGCTCCGATGTACCGATCCGGGGATCCTACGCCGATGTTTTCCGCACAGTGTCAGACCGAATACGTCCAGCGTGGGTATGGAGCGAAGCCTGGCGACGATCCTGTAGATTCCGAATGCGCCGAATCGACGACGGAATCGCGTGCAACTGATTCCGGTGGGGGTGTAGCTCAGCTGGTAGAGCAGCAGCCTTTTAAGCTGTTGGTCCCGGGTTCGATCCCCGGCGCACCTACCAACCGGTTGGAGCTGACGGGCCGAAGGCCCGCAGCTCAACCGGGGCTACGCCGGCCGGCGCGGTGCGCCGCCGGCTTCGCGACGATGCAGCTGACAGCCGCCCAGGAGGCGGCTGCAGCTGATCGGGCCGACCTGATGCGGAGAAGCGAGCGGCAATGGGCGTGGGCGCGACGAGGCTTGATCGCTGCATAGTCGTGATGCGACGGTGCGAACCGGGCGAAGGTGGATCGAAGAACGGTCGCACCAGAGCTGTACAATCCCCGGCTCGAATTGGCGCCCAAGCATCGAGGCGCGTTGGCCCCATCGTCCAGCCTGGTCCAGGACATCGCCCTTTCAAGGCGGTAACACGGGTTCAAATCCCGTTGGGGTCACCATCGTTGGAGCTGACGGGCCGGTGGCCCGCAGCTCAACTGGCGCTTCGCCTGGCTCGGTCCGCGATTCCTGCTCGCGCTCTCAGAGGATTCGCGACAGCGGGGTGACCTGCGCGGCGTGCGCGTGCCCGCGCGTTGCACTGGGGCTCATGCGCAGACCGGGCCGGCATGACTGCAACGACGTCACACCGAGTAGTGGAGTTGGTGCAGTCGCGAGTAGATGCCGCGCAGGGCAAGCAGCTCAGCGTGGGTGCCGGACTCGCGGACGCGGCCGTGGTGGAGGACCACGATCTGGTCGGCCTTGCGGATCGTCGAGAGACGGTGGGCGATGACCAGGGCGGTGCGGCCGGCCAGGAGCGTCTCGATCGCGGACTGCAGCTGGCGCTCGGTTTGGGTGTCGACCGAGCTGGTGGCCTCGTCGAGGATCAGGATCTGCGGATCGCGCACGAGGACGCGGGCGAAGGCGAGGAGCTGGCGCTCGCCGGCGGCAAGATTCTGGCCGCGCTCGCCGAGCGGGGTCTGGTAGCCGTTCGGGAGCTTGCCGATGAAACCGTCGGCGCCGATGGCGGTGCAGGCGCGGCGGACGGCGGCCTCGTCGATGGCGGGGTCGAAGAGACGGACATTCTCGAAGACGGTGTCGGCGAACAGGAAGACGTCCTGCGGGACGACGCCGATGCCGCTGCGCAAGGCGCGCAGGGCGAGCAGGTCGGACGGGATCTGGTCGATGCGGATGGTGCCGGCCGTCGGCTGGTAGAGGCGAAGCAGCAGGGACATCAGCGTCGATTTGCCGGCGCCGGTCGCGCCAACGAAGGCGACGGTGTGACCGGGCTCGACGTTGAAGGTGACGTCGTGCAGGACCTGCGGGCCGGTGGTGTAGGCGAAGTCGACGTGGTCGAACGTGATCGAGCCGCGATGGAGGTGCGGGCGGTCACCGGACGGCTCCGAGGGCTCTTCGAGGATCTTCGAGAGGCGTTCGGTCGAGACGAGGGCCGACTGGAGGACGTTCCAGCGCTCGGCGAGCTCGCGGAGCGGCTCGAACAGGAAGCCGAGGCAGATCCAGACACGGATCAGCGTTCCCGGCGTGAGGCCACTGTCGACTTCGCTGACCAGCTTCGCGCCATAGACGAAGACGGCGGCGCGTACGAGGAGCGCCAACCAGTCGACGCCGGCGAAGAAGAGGGCGAAGTGGTGGATGGTGAGCTGCCAGGCGTTCAGCAGCTCCTGGGTGCCCGCTTCCGCACGCGCCTGCATTCGTTCTTGCTGTACGGTGAGCTGTGTGACCTTCACGCCGGCGATCGACTCCTGGAAGAAGGAGGCGTTGCGGGCGATCGCGCGACGCGTCTCGCGGTAGGCGTTGCGCGCCTTCTCGCGGAAGCGATAGGAGGCGAGCGCGAAGATCGGCAGGCTCGCCACGGCGACCAGTGCGAGCCGGACGTCGAGCGCGAACAGCGTCGCGAGCACCACCACGATCCAGAGCGGGTCGAGCAGCAGCGCGGCCGCGCCGGTCGAGAAGAGCTCGACCAGGTTCTCGATGTCGGAGGTCATCCGCGTCACGAGCTCGCCGACCGGCTTGCGATCGAGCCACGCGAGCGGCAGCGCGAGCAGCTGGCGGAACAGGGAGCGCCGCACGTCGAAGGTCGTCGCCTGGCCGAGCCGGGTGAGCACGACGGCTTGCAGGTAGCGCACGGCCGCACCGGCGAGCGCGACACCGAGATAGCCGGCGGCGAGCCACCCCAGCGCACTGGCGGCGCTGCGATCGAAGCCGGTCGCGAGGGCGCGCGCACGGTCGACCGATCCGCGCAGCGGCCCGTCGATCGCCCGCTCGATCAACCACGGACCGACCCAATCGCACGCGCGGCCGGCGACCAGCAGTGCGCCACCGCCGAAGAGCAGCGCCCGATGGGGGCGCAGGATCCCGAGCAGCCGCAGCAGCAGGGCGCGGTCGAGGCCGGGGCGCGGGGCGCTTTCGTCGTCGTGATCGCTCACAGCGCCTCGAGCTCCTCGATCAGCCGCTGGTCGCGCTCGAGACGCGCGAAAAGGCCGTCGGCGGCGAGCAGCTCGGCCGGCGTCCCCGATTCGGCGACGCGTCCCTGGTCGAGGACGACGATGCGATCGAGCGCGCGCAGCGCCGCGGCGCGATGCGAGACGACGATCGCGGTGCGACCACGCAGCTCGTCGCGCAGCGCGGCGAGGATGCGCGACTCGGTCTCCGCGTCGACGGCGGAGAGTCCGTCGTCGATCACCACCACCGGTGGATCGGGCAGCAGCGCGCGCGCAAGGGTCACCCGCTGGCGTTGCCCGCCGGAGAGCGTCACGCCGCGCTCGCCGACGCGCGTGTCGAGACCGCTGGGCATGGCCGCCAGGTCGGGTTCGAGCCCGGCGGCGTGCGCGGCGCGCGCGATGGCGGGGTCGTCGGCCTCGGGCGCGGCGAACCGCAGGTTCTCGCGCAGCGCGTCGGAGAAGAGGAACGGCTCCTGCGAGACGACGCCGATGCGGCGCCGCAGCTCGTCGAGGTCGAGCGTGCGCACGTCGTGACCACCAAGGCGCACGTCGCCCGCGTCGGGATCGAAGAGGCGCGAGAGGAGCTGGATCAGCGTGCTCTTGCCGCTGCCGGTTCGTCCCGTCACACCAAGCGTGGTGCCGGCTGGCACGGCGATCGAGATGTGGTCGAGCACCGCGCGACCGTCGATCTGCACGCTGACGTCGCGCCACTCGACGGAGAGGGCGACCGCGGGGGCGCGCGCGCCGCCCACCGGCAGCGCTGCGGTCGCGGCCGCGCTCGACCGCAACGAATCGGGTGTTTCGAGCACGTCGGCGATGCGCCGCATTCCGGCCGCGGCGCGCTGCACCATCGACACCATCCAGCCGAACGTGACGAGCGGCCAGAAGCAGGCGAGCATCCACTCGCGGAAGAGGAGCAGGTCGCCGACGGTCGCGCGGCCCGCGCCGATCGCCAGCCCGCCGACCAGCAGGATCACGAACTGCGAGGCGTCCTTCACCAGGAAGAGCAACGCCATCATCCCGCCGCGCGAGGCGGCGAGCCGCATCTGCGCATCGAAGTAGCGCCGGGAGAGCGCCTCCATCCGCGTGAGCTGGCGCTCCTCGGCGCAGAACGCCTTCAGCACCCGAACTCCGGAGAAGCTCTCGGCCGAGGCTGACGAGATCTGCGCGATCCCCTCCTGCACCGCATCCGAGGCACGACCCAGCCGCGGCGCCATCCAGAGCGCGGCGCTGCCGAGCAGGAGCAGCGGGACGAGCAGCCAGCAGGTGAGCGTCGCATCGACGATCACCATCGCGCTGAACGCGGCGCCCACGCTCGCCACCGCCGACAGCACGTACATCGAGCCGGGCCCGAGCGCCATGCGGACGGCCTCGACGTC
>CAYRQC010000802.1:0-5631 GCA_964426265.1 uncultured Phycisphaerales bacterium
CGCCTACACGTGGCCGGGCAACATCCGCGAGCTGAAGAACACGATCGAGCGGGCGATCCTGCTGGCGGAGAGCGAGACGCTCGGCCTCGAGGATCTCCCGTTCGAGATCCGCGAGGAGGTGGCGGCGCCGCAGATCCGACCGGCCTCCTTCACGCTGCCCAAGGACGGAGTCGACCTCGACGAGGTGCACAAGGATCTGCTGGTGCAAGCGCTCGAACGCGCCCGCTTCAACAAGACGGCGACCGGCAAGCTGCTCGGGCTCAACCGCGATCAGGTCCGCTACTGGATGCGGAAGTACGGGATCCCCGAAAAACAGGCGGTCGAGAGCTGAAACGGGCGCATGGCTGATCATCTGAACGTCGCCCTGCTCTGGCACTTCCACCAGCCCGACTACGCCCATCCCGAGGATGGGGTCGCCATCCTGCCGTGGGTGCGGATGCACGGCGTGCGCGGCTACACCGACATGCTCGCGATGCTCGAAGAGCAGCCGGCGGCGCGCGTCACGGTGAACGTCACGCCGGTACTGCTCGCGCAGCTCGCGCGCTGCGTCGCGACCTGGGGGGGCGCCGGCGAGGATCGCCTGCTGGCTCTTTGTCGCACGCTTCCCGGCACGCTCGCGGACGGTGAGCGCGCGGCGCTCGTCAGCCTGCTCTTCTCGGCGAACCGGCAGCACATGATCGCCCCGCTGCCGCGCTACCTCGAGCTGCTCGAACGGTGCGATCCGGTGTTGAAGAGCGGCGGCCGACTGCCGCTGTCGGACGCCGATCTGCTCGACCTTGCGGTGCTCTTCCACCTGGCGTGGAGCGGCTTTCGGCTGCGCCGCAACGCCGCGGTGCAGGAGCTGATCCGCAAAGGACGCGGCTACACGGTTGCCGATCTCGAACGGCTGCTCGCCCTCCATCGCGACGAGGTCGCCGGGCTCTTGCCGCGGCTGGTGCGGCTCGCAGAGAGCGGGCAGGTCGAAGTGTCCACGACGCCCGATCAGCACCCGATCCTGCCGCTGCTATGCCGGCTCGACTCGCACGAGTTCCCGCAGGCAGGCGGCCTCGAGGCGCCGTTCCAGTTCGAGCAGCCGCGCGATGCCGCCGATCACGTGACGCGCGCGGTCGCCGCCTACCACACACTGCTCGGACGCGCGCCACGCGGCATGTGGCCGGCCGAGGGGGCGGTCTCGGAGGCGGCGGTGCGCGAGCTGGCGCGCGCCAAGCTCGCGTGGGCGGCGTCCGACGAGGCGATCCTCTTCGCGTCGTTGCCGTCGGCCGGATCGCCGGGTGGGACGGTCGCTCGCGAAGAGCTCTACCGCCCGCATCGGATCGATACGCCGGATGGCGCGCTGGCGCTCTTCTTTCGCGACCACGAGCTCTCCGATCGCATCGGTTTCCACTACCAGACGTGGCCGGCCGAGGCGGCGGTGCGCGACTTCGTGCGGCGGCTCGAGGAGGTGCGTTCGGGTGCACCGTTCGAGGAGCCGGTGGTCGCCGTGATCCTCGACGGCGAGAACCCGTGGGAGCACTACAGCGGCGCCGGCGAGCCGTTCCTGCGGACGCTCTACCAGGAGCTGAGTAGCCATCCGCGGCTGCGCACGGCGACGATGAGCGAGGCGCTCGCACGCGCCGAGTCGGTCGGCGGCGTGCCGCGCCTCGCGCGGTTGGCGAAGGGATCGTGGATCGGCGGCAACCTCGACACGTGGGCCGGTCAGCGCGAGAAGCTCGACGGTTGGCGGCTGCTGGCGCAGGCGCGCGAGCTCTTTGCCGACAAGGCACTGCACGAGCTGCCGGCGCCGGTCGCAGCGTCGTTGCGCGCACTCGAAGGGAGCGACTGGTACTGGTGGTTCGGCGACGACCACTTCACGGCGCAGCGCGACCTCTTCGACGAGCTCTTCCACGCCCACTTGCGCGTCGTCTTCCGGGCGGCCGGCCGTGAAGCGCCGCCGCTGCCGGCGCCCGATGCGCGCCGCGAAGACGTCCGTCCGGCGCGCGAGCCGATCGAGCGCGTGCGGCCGCGCGGGCTGCCCGAAGATCTCTTCGAGTGGCAGTCGGCCGGCTGGTTCGAGCTGCACGCGGCCGGCGGCGCGATGACGCGAGCGCGGCGCGTGGCGCGCCGGCTGCTCTTCGGCTTCGAGGAGGGGGTGCTCCATCTCGCGGTCGAGCGCGAGGCGCCGATCGTGAAGGGGCGCGTCTTCTTCGCGACGCCGCAGCCGCGCGGCTTCGACAGCGTGCTCGACGCGCCGGAGTGGAAGCTGCCGTGGCTGCGGTTCGAGATCGCGCTCGCCGATCTGGCGGCGCTGCCGGGCGCGCTGCTCCGGCTGCGGCTCGAGCTCGAGACGCAGGACGGCGAGCTGCTCCATTGGCCGGGCGGACGACTGGCGAGGCTGCGCGTTCCCGATGCGGAGTTCCAGGCGGCGCGGTGGTACGTCTGATGCGCCTCGTGCTCGCCCTGCACTGCCATCAGCCGATCGGCAACTTCGGCTGGGTGATCGAGAAGGCGACCGCCGGCTCCTACCGGCCGTTGCTCGAGGCGCTCGCCCGCCATCCGCGGCTGCCGTTCGTGCTGCACGTGTCGGGACCACTCCTCGAATGGTGGATCGACCACGCGCCGGATCTCGTCGAGATCGTGCGCGTCGGGGTGGCGCGCGGCCAGATCGAGCTGCAGGCCTCCGGCCTCTACGAGCCGATCCTGCCGGCGATCCCGCGCCGCGATCGCGTCGACCAGGTCCGCCTCCATCGCACATGGCTGCGCGATCTCTTCGGCGCCGACGTGACGAGCCTCTGGCTCACCGAACGCGTCTGGGAGCCGGGATTGCCGAGCGATCTCGCGGCCGCCGGCATCCACTCGGTGGTGGTCGACGACACCCACTTCGAAGGCGCCGGCCTGAAGACCAGCGAGCTCGACGGCTGCTACGCGACCGAGGATCAGGGCCGCGTCGTCAAGCTCTTCCCGATCTGCAAGGAGCTGCGCTACCTCATCCCGTTCCGGCCGGTCGGCGAGATCCTCGAGTTCCTGGAGAAGCGCCACGAAGCCGGCCAACGGCTGCTGGTCTTCGGCGACGACGGCGAGAAGTTCGGGCTCTGGCCCGGCACGCAGGAGTGGGTCTACGGCTCGGGCTGGCTCGAGCAGTTCTTGACCGCACTCGAAGCGGCGGGCACGTGGCTGAAGATGACCACCTTCGCGGAAGCGGAGGCGGCGCTCCCGCCGACCGATCGCGTCTACCTGCCGACCTCTTCTTACTTCGAGATGGGCCACTGGTCGCTGCCGCCGCCCGCGCAGCTCGCGCTCGACGCACTGATGAAGAAGCTCGAGACGGCGGAGCTGGTGGAGGCGGCGAAGCCGTTCCTGCGCGGCGCCACCTGGCGCAACTTCCTGGCGCGCTACCCCGAAGCGTGTCGGCTCGAGCAGCGCATGGTGCGCCTCTCCGATCAGACGCGGCGAATGGGGCTGCGGCCACCGGAAGGGCTGACCGAGCTCGCGCAGCTCCACCCCGCCGTGCGGGCGCTCTTCCGCGGACAGTGCAACTGCGCCTACTGGCACGGGGTCTTCGGCGGTCTCTACCTGCCGTTCCTGCGTGATGCGCTGGTCGACGAACTGTTGGAAGCCCGCGCGCTGCTCGGAGCGCTGCGTTGCGATCACGAAGGCGCGGCGAGTGCCGAGCTCACGGACCTCGATGCCGACGGCGTCGATGAGGTGCTGCTCGAAGGACGCGGCTGGTCTGCGTGGATCGCGCCCGCGCGTGGCGGGATGGTCGAGCTGCTCGACCACTGGCCGACGCGCCGCAACCTGTTGAACGTGATCGCCCGCCGGCCCGAGGCGTATCACGAGGAGCTGCGACGCCACGATGCGGCGGCGGCCGGCGACGCTGCCCCGAAGAGCATCCACGACGTTTCGCTCGAGCTCGCCGATGCCGACACGTTGCTCCGCTACGACCCGCGCCCGCGCGGCGCGTTCGCGCTCGAGCTGGCACCGGCCGACGCGTCGCCGGCGGCGCTCGCCGACCTGGAGGGGCCGGACCTCTTCGGGCTCGCGCTCCACCCGATGCGGCTCGCGCGGCCGCTCCTCGCCGACCGCGCGCGCGTCGATCTCGCGGCGACCCTGGAAGCGGGGCGCGGCACGCGGCTCGACGTCGCGCGCAGCTTCGAGCTGCTCGATGACGGGACGCTCGAAGCGAGTGTCGCACTGACCGTGAGCGGACGGCCGCTCGCGCCGTGCACATTGGCGTTGCGCTTCGACCTGTCGGTGCCGGGCTCCGGCCTCGATGAGCGGCGCTTCGTGCTGGAAGACGGCCGTCGGGTACGCGCCGGCGAAGCGGTGGAGTTTCGCGGCGAGTCGCTCGAGCTGTGTGACGAGCGCGGCCGTTTCCGACTCGAGTCGTCGCGTCCGTTCGCCGCGGCGTTGCGGCCGATTCGTACCGTTTCACGCTCCGAAGGGGGCGTCGATACTTGCTTGCAGGGGAGCGCGCTGCTGCTCGCCTTTGCGCTGCCGGCGCTGGGTGGTGAGGCGTGGCGGCTGCTCGTGCGGCTGGTGGCGATCGATGTCACGAACCGCGGCACGGCTGCGGCAAGCTGAGCTGCTCAACTAACTGCCCAACAGGCAGCCCAACAAACCGGGAGAAGAGCCTTGTCCGAGCTGCGTCGCGATCCACTCGATCAGCGCTGGGTGATCATTGCGCCGGAGCGCGCGCGCCGACCGCGGGGCGCGCTCGGCATGGCGGGCCAGTCGGCCCTGTCGTCGGCGGCCTTGGATCCGGTGACGCCTTGCCCGTTCTGTCCGGGTCACGAGATGCTGACGCCGCCCGAGATCCTCGCGCTGCGCGACACCGAAGGGCATGCCAACGGGCCAGGCTGGCGCGTGCGCGTCTTCGCCAACCAGTTTCCGTCGCTCACCGTCGAGGGGCCGCACGCGCAGCACGCGGAAGGGCCGTACGACGCGATGCGTGGGGTCGGCGCGCACGAGGTGATCGTCGAGACGCCGGCGCACGATCTCGAGCTCGCCGACCTCGACGTGGCGCAGGTGCGCGATGTGATGCTCTGCTACCGCGATCGCCTGGTCGACCTCTATCGCGACACGCGGCTCAAGTACGTGCTGCTCTTCAAGAACCGCGGGGCGGCGGCCGGCGCCACGCTCGATCACGCCCACAGCCAGTTGATCGCGACGCCGGTCAACCCGATCCGCATCAGCCGCAAGCTCGACGCCTTCCGCGAGCACTTCAAGCGCAAGGAGCGTTGCCTCTTCTGCGACCTGATCCAGCACGAGCGCCACGACGGCAGCCGCATCGTGCGCGACGACGGCGGGTTCTTGACGTTCGCGCCCTACGCCTCGCGCTTCCCGTTCGAGCTGATGATCACGCCGAAAGAGCATCGCTGGTCGTTCGCGGAGCTGACGCGCCACGAGGCCGACGCGCTCGCGCGTGCTCTCAAGGATGCGCTGCTGCGGGTGCGGCTCGGATTGGGCGACCCGCCCTACAACTTCGTGCTGCACGCCGAGCCGAACATGCACGCCGTCCCGCGCCGCGGCGGCTTCTGGGACACGTTGCGCTTCGATTTCCACTGGCAGTTCATCATCTATCCGCGCCTCACGCCGGTCGCCGGCTTCGAGTGGGGGACCGGCTTCCACATCAATCCGACGCCGCCGGAAGAG
>CAYRQC010000803.1:0-5062 GCA_964426265.1 uncultured Phycisphaerales bacterium
GCGCACCGATTTCTGGCGCCGTTTCTTCTTTGCCTCGCGCAGCAGGATCTCGACCTCGGAGCCGGGGAACGCCGCCGTCGCGCGCACGGTCCGTCGCGGCGCCCACGCGGCGAGCACGCGCTGCGCACCGCCCGCGATCAATTGGAGATCGTCCTCGCGGAACGCCCGCACGCGATCGTGGTGGCGCGCGCCATCGAAGCTGCGCAGCACCGGATCGGCGTGGGCGCCTTGTTCGACCACCGCGGTGAGACAGGCGCGTTCGAACGCGGCGACCAGGTCCGTGGCGGCGAGCCGACCGGCGCGCAGCTCGGTGGCGAGCGGCGTGAGCCCCGCGGCGGCCGCCTCGCGTTCGGCATGCACGAAGCGCGTCCACGGCTTGAGCTCGGAGAGGCGCTCGAGCCAACGCGTTGCTTGTCCGCCCGCGGCGACGAAGCCGCCCGCCGCGGATCCAAAACGCGCGAGGAGGGTCGCATCGATGCAGAGCGAGCGCCCCACGTCGCCGAGTGCCCGCTCGAACGCATCCGCCGCAGCGCGCGCAGAGCCGGCGAGCTCGTGCGCCCGTTCGCGCGGCAGCACACGGGCGGGCGGCATCACGAGCCAACCTGCCGCGCGCGCCGCCTCACCGATCCGCTGCCACGACTCGAGAAACGCCACCAGCGCGGCGATCGGCGCGCGTTCCGTCGCGGCGCCGCGCGCGGCGACACCGAGCGCGAAATCGAGGAACGGCTGCTCGGCGTCGAGCTGACGAATGAGCTCGCGGACTTCGACCGCCGCCTCGAGATCGGCGCGCACCGTCGCGACCGCAGGGCGTGCGCCGCGGAGTGCCGTCTCGAGCTGCGCCCACGCTCCGCGGAGCATCATCCAACGCATGGGCGCGAACGAATCACCGTGCTGCTGGAACCGCTGTAGCAACGCGACGACATCGAATTGGTGAAGCCGCTCGCTCCAGCGCAGTGCGAGAGTCGAGCGCAACGTCGCGAGACGATCTTGCTGTGCGCCGAACTGCTGCAACCGCGCGATCACGTCGCGAAGATCGCCGCGAGTCACGAGCTCCGGCGCGCGACCGGGGGGCCGCTCGGCCAACAGCGCGGCCAGCTCGCTCGCCGCGCGCAGTCCCGGCAGTGAGCCGACCGACGCCCAGGTCGTGAGTGCCGCGATCGCCTCATCGGCGCGCCTCGCCGCGCTCGCGGACTGCTCGAGCGCGCGCAGCTCCACCTCCCACCGCCGTGCGTCGAGCGCCGTGTGGTGGTCGAGCACACAGCTCGCGAACGGGTGGCTCGCCGGCAGGCCGATCACCGCCGCGGCCGCGGCCAACTCTTCACTCAACGCGCGCAAACCGTCGAATCCGCGGCGATCGAGCGCCAGCACGTCACCGAGCGCGAGCGGCGGCACGACCGGCACCGACTTCTTGGCGCCCTGCAACCGTGCCAACCGTCCAAGACACTCGAAATGGTTCCATCCAAGTGGCCCGCGCCGATGCAGCGCCTGCGCGTAGCCGTTCAGTGCCCCCACCGCCGCCTCGGTCCGTTCCGGCAGCAGCGGATCGGGGTCGCGTCGCAACGCTGGTGGCTCTTCGAGCGTGCGCGCCAGCTCGCCGATCACCTCGCTCTTCTGCGCGCGCTGACTGTGGAGCTCGAGGCAGGCGCTGCCGAGCCCTGCCTTGCGCAACCGCGTCGCGACGACGTCGAGCGCGGCGCGCTTCTCGGCGACGAACAGCACGCGTTTGCCGGCGGCGATGCAGCCCGCGATGACGTTCGCGATCGTCTGCGACTTGCCGGTGCCGGGCGGTCCTTCCAGCACGAAGGTCGCGCCGCGCACCGCCGCCTCGACGGCGCGCAGCTGGCTCGAATCGGCATCGAGCACGACGCTCGAGCGCGACGCCGGCAGCAGCGCATCGATCGCGCGCGGCTCGACGAAGGCGGGATCGGCGAGCGGCGTGCTCTCATCGCGGCGGACGAGATGGCGTACCAGCTCGCTCTCGAGCAGCGCCTCCTCGTGCAGCTCGAGATCACGCCAGAGCAGGTACTTGGCGAACGAGAAGAAGCCGAGTCGCGCCTCCTCCACCACCTCGAAACGCGGCATGCGCGCCAGCACCGAGCGGAAGCTCGCCAACACGGCCGCAACGTCGATTCCCGACTCATCGAGCGGCAGCGTGCGCAGCGCCGTGAGGTCGAGATCGAGCTCACTGTCGAGCTTCTCGATCAGCGCGTCGTTCACCCGCGGCTCGTCGTCGCGCAGGCGCAGCTTGAAGGTGCGACCGATGCCACGCCGCTCGACGGTCACCGGAAGCAGCAGGATCGGCGCGAGGCGCGGGATCTCGCTCGTCGGCGACTCGAACCAGCGCACGAAACCGAGCGCGAGGCAGAGCGTCGACGAGCCGGTCTCCTCGACGTGGGTGCGATCCTCGCGGAAGATCGCGAGCAGCCGGGAGCCGAGCTCCGCCAGTGGATGGCGGGTGAGCAGCACGCCTTGTGCGAAGAGATCGCGGCGTTGCTCGGCGATGACCTCGTCGGCGCCGCGGGCACTCGCCAGCTCGGCGGCGCGCGGGTCGGGACGCAAAAGCTCGGCGCGCGGAGCGAGCTCGAGCGCGGCGCCGTCGGCGAGCCGGTCCTCGATCGCGGCGAGAGCGGCACCATCGAGCGCGTCGAACGCGATGGTGCGTTGCGAGTCACGCCAATGGATCAGCCGATTGCGGAGTGTGAGATCGAGGAGCTGTTGCTTCCAGCGCGCGAGGCGATCGGCGAGCGGCTTGGGGGGCGGCTCACTCCGGGTGGCGGGCGCGGCAGTCGCGTCGTTTTCGTTGGTGGCATTGGTTCCGCTCGGCGTGGTATCCGGACGCGATGCACCCGTCGCCCCAGCCGCTCCCGTCGTCGGCAGCGGCACGATTCCAGCAATCCGCGCTGCCTTCACATCGAGCAGATGGTGGAACTTCTCCGGCAGATCGAGATGCGCGCGCGCCGCCACCACGGCCGCATCGAAGCCCCCACCGCTCGCCAACGTCGTTCCATCGAAGAGCAGCAGCTCCCCCGCCTCGACCAGCTTCCTCACCGTGCCGAGGTGATCGGTCGTCACGCACGGGAACGAGTCGGCGACCAGCCACGCGCCGGCGAAGGCGTGTCCCTCGACCAGCACGATCACCGCGTGCAGCCCTGCCTGTTCGAGCAGTGCCGCGAGCAGGAGCGAGAGATCGATGCAGTTGCCCATGCGGTGCGCGACGACGTGCGCCGCGAGCCGCAGCTTCTGGCTCTGTGCCTCGAAGCTCGCCGGCTCGACGACGTAGGTGATCGCGCGCGCCTCGATCACACTGGCAACGGCGCGCACGATCGCGACCACTCGCTCGCGCGAACGCGACTGATACGCAGTGAGGCTGGCGTCGCCCGTCGCCGCCCGCAGCGCATCGCGCGCACCGGCAAGCAGCTCACTGATGATGGGATCGTTCGGCGTGACGAAGGTGGCGAGAAGCTCGCCCGCGAGACTGCGATCCCACTCGTTGAAGGCGAGCACGGTGAGCGGCCGTTCGGCAGTGCTGATCACCCGCTCTCCCGCTCGCAGCTCCGCGACCAGTGTCGCCGGCTCGCGCTCGATCACCGCGAGCAGCCGCCGCGCGTCGAGCCGCAGGTCAGGCCGCGGTACGCGGTGCGTCGCGCCGGGCGCGAGCTCGGCCAGCGCCAGCACGAGCGGCGGTCCGAAGTCGGGGGCGACCCGAAGCTCGAGGGTGGCGCCGACGAGCGGCTCACTCCCGCCGTTGGTGACGGCGACCTCGGTGACCAGCGGCACGCCGTTGCGTTCGAGCACCCAATGGATGCGGTCAGCGTGGGACAACGCGATCGTGGCACGCGGCGCGGTCAGCGTGGGCGTCACGGGCATCAGTGGCATCACAGGCAATTCGGGCGATTCGGCCATCTCGCGCTCCCGGCAACGGAGCTGCGGACAGTAGCCGCGGCGCTCATGCACATTGGGCGTCGGGGATCAGCTCGCGGCGCATCCAGTGGATCAACCCACCGCTGTAGGCGACCCACTCCCGCAGCATGGGATCGAATTCCATGGTGAACGCGCGGCGGCGCGCGTTGGGCGTCGCAGCTTCCGCAACTGACCCGATCAGCAACCCGAGCAGGAGCCTCAGCTCCGCGCCGCGTCCCTTTTTCAGCAGCGCCGCGTCGATCGCAGCCCCCGCATCGCCCGCTAGTCCAGTCGGCGGTCCTGCCGGCCCGAACTCGCCGCGCGCCGTTTGCAACCGCGCCACGCCGTCCGACGTGAAGATCACCAGCTCGTAGCGCATCCCCTTGCGTGTCAACCCAAAACGCCGCGGCTGACCACCGAGATCGACGAGCCCCTCAACCGCCGTCGGCTCGTGAAGCTCCTGCAGATCATCCGCGAAGACATCCAGTGCGTCGTAGCGACCGTTCCAACCTTCAAGGCCGGCGACCAACTCATCGAGCGTGAGGCGGCGCTTCATGGAGTCCTCCGACGGTACGAGGCGAGACGCAGGGCGAGTCGAACCGCTTCGTTCGACTGGGAGAGATGGTGCCCGAAGAGCTCGAACTCCGCGGGGGCACGATCCACGATGGCGAGGAGGATACACGTCGCGTCGTCGGGAGGCTGGACGCCGAGCTTCACCGCGAGCTGCTCGCCACGCTCCAATAGCGCTGCGACGCCACCAAGCTCGTCCAGCCAACGGCGATCGAGCTCACCCCATGCCGAACTTGCGAAGTCGAAAGCGATCATGAACTCGCCATGCACGACCTGCCCCAGCACCGACTCGAAGACGATCGCCAGCTCGAAGGCATCGCGGATCGTCCCGTCACCCGCGCAGAGCACTTTCGCGGCGCCGCTCACCAGGTCGTCCGCGGAAGTATCAAGGGCTCGAGCTGGAGGCAGCAGAGGTTCCAGTTCCCGATCGAATGCCCCGGGTCGACTCGCGTCCCTGCGCTTGTAGCGCGAGCGGTGCTCGAGCTCGTTGAAGACGTGCGAAGCCAACGTCACGATCTGCACCTCGGTCACCGTGCCACGAATCGACTCCTGTTCGGATTCGGCGGCAGGGGTGACCAAGAGGTGCAGCGCG